>CAIQXC010000072.1 GCA_903875675.1 Akkermansiaceae bacterium | reverse complement strand
GGGAGTGGCGATTGGCAGCGGGGATGACCCGCAACGCTTGAACGTCAGCACAGTGATGGATAAGGCACCGAAGATCCGGGATGATCTAGCCGCAGCGCGACGCGACGGCAAGGCGGGCCGCGGACCAGCTGAATACCTCTACCAAGAGGCCGCCCAGGCCGCCAGCCTGGCGATGCGTGGAATGAATATTTTTCCACCGGCTGAGGCGAGTGATCGCTCATGGCAAAACTCCGGCCAGCGGATCATGGGTGTGTTGAACGGCGTGACCTCGACGCCCGGACCGGCCATCCAAGATATCATGGCACTCGAACAATCAGTCCGAGCCCTCGATACCGGCGATGCCGCTTTCCTCAAGGAATTCACGAGCTTGCGCGACGATCTTGCCCAGCACGCAGCGGCACGCGGCGAAGGCCGTCACCTCGCCTTGGAAGCCTCCTACAACCGGGCCGATTGGTTTTTTAACGCCTTCCTGTTGTTCTTCGCCGGTGCTTTGTGCGCGGTGGCGATGTGGATGTTAGGTGCTGGCCGTCCCGGCCGCATCCTGGCAGGCATCACTGTGGGCTGGACACTCAGTGGCCTGTTGTTATGCGTCATCGCAATCGTCGAGCGCTGCCTCATCATGCAACGGGCACCGGTGGGCAACCTCTACGATACGATCATTTTCATCAGTGCCGCGTGTGTTTTGCTAGCCTTGATCATCGAGGGCATCACCCGCCGCCGCTTCGCACTGGGCCTGGCACCGATCCTCGGCACTCTGCTTGTCTTCCTGTCCCGGCGTTACGAAATGGGTGATCCCAAGGACCACCTCGATCCGCTCGTCGCTGTGCTCTCGTCTAACTTCTGGCTCACCATCCACGTCATCACCATCACCCTTGGCTATGCGGCCGGTCTGTTGTGCGCACTGCTCTCGACCCTCTACATCTTGATGCGCGGCCTGCGTCTGGATCGGGCTGACGGCGAATTGCGCCGGGCCCTGACTCTTGCAGTGTATGGCATGGTTTGTCTGACGTTATTCCTATCTCTAGTCGGAACCGTGTTGGGTGGGATTTGGGCTAACGATTCATGGGGCCGTTTCTGGGGCTGGGATCCAAAGGAAAATGGTGCCCTGCTCATTGTTATCTGGACGCTCGTCATCCTGCATGCCCGCCTCGGAGGATTCATCAAGGAATGGGGCTTGCATGTGGCATCGGTGTTCACTGCCTGCGTCGTGGTATTTTCGTGGTGGCATGTAAACTTCCTCGGCGTGGGCCTTCATAACTATGGATTCACCGCCAGCAAGGATGTTCTGTGGACGTTCTATCTGGTCATGCTCGGCCTGATGATCTTCGGAGGCACCGCCAAGTTGCTGGAAAGCCGCAAGTGAGCCTGCTGGCTTACTGACCGAACGGCAGCTTGAACCACAAAAGAGTATAAAGATGAACCACAAGGAACACAGAGAACACAAAGAAATTGGCCCTTTTGTGATCCTTGGGTTCTCTGTGGTTAAATCATTTGTATTCCAACCCAAGGACTCCTCAGTAGGTGATC
Source organism: Akkermansiaceae bacterium (assembly GCA_903875675.1). GTDB lineage: Bacteria > Verrucomicrobiota > Verrucomicrobiia > Verrucomicrobiales > Akkermansiaceae > Luteolibacter. The sequence goes on along the minus strand of CAIQXC010000072.1, from coordinate 3,886 downwards.
ATCTAACCCGCGCTGAGTCACTCTGGAAATCCTCAACCTAATAATAACTTCCCATGCTAACCATGCTCAAAGCCGACTGCATTTCAAGCATCAGTAGTTTGCTGTGCGCCGTTGGCATTGGCTCCTTGGCTGGCGCGGCGGACGTGGTGGGCGTGGTGGGCGTGGTGGGCGCGGCTTTCGACTGGCCGGGGTTTCGGGGGGCGCATAGTGATAGCATCACGCTGGAAAACGGATGGAAGCCCGAGGCTCTGGCACCAAGCCCGAAGATCCTTTGGCGGGTCGAGGTGGGCGAGGGCTACTCCGGCAGTTGCATCATCGGCCCGCACCTCTATACCATGGGGGCCCACGCCGAGACAGACACGGTTTTCTGTTTGGACGTTGAGACCGGCCAGGAAATCTGGCACTATGACTATCCATGCCCGGCAGGTCCCTATCCAGGGCCACGGGCCACGCCGCTGTTTCTCAACGGTTCTATCCATACCGTCAGCCGAAATGGCCAGGTCTTCTGTTTCGATGCCGCCACTGGCAAGGTCAAGTGGCAGCGGGACCTGATCAAGGACGCCAATGCCAAACCACCGACGTGGGGACTGGGCACATCCATCATCCATGACGGCGACACGTTGTTTCTCAATGTTGGCCAATATGGCTTGGCGATGCATGCCACTGACGGGCAAATCCTCTGGCAAAGCCCAAAAGAGCGCTGTGGCTATGCTTCGCCCGTGCTCTATGATGCCGACGGCCAACGCTGCCTGATCTTTTTCGGCCAGAACACCTGCTATGGCGTGAAAGCACAAACTGGCAGTTTGCTCTGGAGCTATCCCTGGCATACCGGACAGGACGAGAATACCGCCGATCCAATTTTCTGGCGCGGGCATGTCTTTATTTCCAGTGTCTATAGCAATGGAAGTTCGGTGATCAACATTGCTAACAATAAACCCGCCGAGGTCTGGCTTAACCAGCAACTCTTGAACAAATTTGCAACCTCTGTGCTGTTCGGCGGCCGACTCTATGGTGTGCATGGCAACACTGGCAACGGCGACGATGGCGGCGGCGTATTGCGTTGCTTGGACTTTATGACCGGCACAACCCTCTGGGAACATGCGCTGGGACGCATCGCATCGCTGATCATTGCCGACGGCAAATTGGTGATCCTTACCGAAGCCGGCAAGCTCCACATCGCCATGGCCTCGCCTGACGGCTATCACGAGTTGGCGCAAGGGATCATCTTCAACGCTCCCGTGGACCGGGAAAAAACCACCAAGGGCAAGTTCTGGACCCCGCCCATCCTCTGCCGAGGTCTGGTATTCTGCCGAAATGATCAGGGCGCTCTGATCTGCGTGAGCCTGCGCTGAGTTCTGTGGATCGCGGCGGATCACGGAGCCTGCCCGGGGGCCATGCCGGTGATAAGCACAGGTGCCGCTTCCAACCCGTCCGCGGTGGCCTGCAAGTGGATCTGGCCAGGCGTGCGCTTGGCCTTGATGACGGCCAGGCACAAGCCGTGAAATGCCTTGTGCTGAGTGGCTTGGAACGGCTCATGGTTGGTCGGATCCCCATTGTCCACCCCGGCGAGCGTGGCGGGTCCTTGCAGCGAGAAATGGATTAGGTTGTCGGCATTCGGGCACAGGTTGCCATCCTTATCGACGACGCGCAACTCGATGTAAGATAGATCCGTGCCGTCGGCCGCGAGTTGCTGGCGGTCCGCGCTGGCTAGGAGCTTGGCCGCAGGTCCCGCAGTGCGTACTTCCGTGATGAACGTGTGGCCGTCCTTGGTGCCGACTGCCTTGAGCAGGCCCGGAGCATAGGGGACCTGCCACTCCAAGTGCAGGGATTTGCTATCCTCGAAGTTTTTACTCCCCTGTGATTTTCCATTGAGAAACAACTCGACTGAATCCGCATTGGTGAAGCACCACACCGGAATCTCCTTGCCTTCAAAACCCGGCCAGTTCCAATGGGGTAACAGGTGGACGAGCGGCTTGTCACTCCACTGACTCTGATAGAGAAAGTAGCGGTCCTTGGGGAAACCCGCCAGATCGATGATCCCAAAGTAGGAACTGCGCGACGGCCAACCATACGGCGTGGGCTCGCCGATGTAATCGAAACCAGTCCATACAAATTCCCCCGCCACCCACGGCACGCGCTTCAGGTTCAGCAAACTGTCCTCCGCAGTGCAGCCCCAGCCAGGCCGGTCCAAATCATAGGATGTGCACTGGTTGTTAGGATGCATGTTCATTTTTACCTTGCCGTCGGGCTTGAGTTCCAGCCCGTATTCGCCACGGGTGCTGAGCGCCGAGGCGGTCTCCGTCGCCACTAACAATTTTCCCTTTTGTTCGTTGTACTCGTTGGTGAAGTAGTTCATGCCCACCACGTCCAGCGCCTTGGTGAAGCCGTTGGTGATGGCTGGTCCCATCTTGTTGACGCCGGAGGTGACCAGTCGCGTCGGGTCCTCGCGGTGGCAGATGTCGGCCAGGCGTTGGGCCATCGCGCCGCCTTGGGGTGCCGCCTGTTCTTTGATCTCATTGCCGATGCTCCACAGGATGATGCTCGGGTGGTTGCGGTCGCGCTGGACCATGCCAACCAAGTCGCGCTCACTCCAATCATCGAAAAACCGTTTGTAGCCGAATTTCACCCCACTTTTTGGAATGATCCATTCGTCGAATATCTCGTCCATCACCAGCAGGCCCATGCGGTCGCACAGATCTAGCAACTCCGGTGCCGGCGGGTTGTGGCTGGTGCGGATGGCGTTGCAACCCATCGCCTTGAGGATCTCGAGTTGGCGCTCGATGCCGCGGCGGTTCACTGCCGCGCCGAGGCAACCGAGGTCGTGATGTTGGCACACACCCTTGAGTTGTACCCGCTCGCCGTTGAGAAAAAATCCTTTGTCGGCAGTAAACTGCAGACTGCGGATGCCTAGCGGCGTGGTGTAGTGATCCACCACTCGGCCGCCAACACTCACCTCTGAAACCACTTGATAGATATAGGGGTCCTCGGTTGACCAGCGCCGCGGGCCAGCAACTTTGAGTGTTTGGCCAAACTCATGGGCGGTTCCGGCTGCGAGCGATTCGTTCGTCTTTACTTCGGCCACCGGCTTGCCGTCGGCACCGAGAATCGTTGTGGTTAGCATGGCTTCGGCCGCCGTCGCGCCGTCGTTGCGGACCTGGGTGCGCACACTGACCTCGGCCTCGGCATCAGTGATTTTTGGAGTGGTGACGTAGGTTCCCCAGGGAGCCAGGTGCAGCGGGTTGGTTAGGACGAGGTACACGTGGCGATAGATGCCCGCGCCTGAATACCACCGCGAGCAGGGTTGCTGGACGTTGACGCGCACTGCCAGCAGATTCTCACCCGGCTTCAAAAATTTTGTTAGGTCAAATTCAAAGCTCGTATAGCCGTAGGGTTGCTTGCCGATTGACACGCCATTGAGCCAGACTTCGCTGTCCATATAGACGCCGTCAAAGCGGATGCCGACGTGTTTGCCTTGGCTGGCATCGGGCAAGTTGAATGTTTTGCGGTACCAGCCAATGCCGCCGTTGAGCGCCCCGGCACCGGTGCCGCCCGGGCTCTTTTTGTCGAACGGGCCGTCCATGGTTGCCGGGTCGCTGCCGGGTGGCCCCTCGATGCTGAAATCGTGTGGCACATCCAGGTTTCGCCAACCGGCGGTCGGGGCGTTGAGTGCCGGGGATTGGCCGCCCTCGACCTCGCCCAAATGAAAGCGCCAGTCTTGATCGAAATTCAACGTCTGGCGGGGGTCGGGCAACGGTGCTTCGGCGGCCTGGATGTTTGGCGCCGACCCTAGCGAAAGGATGGCAGTGATGGTTAGGATGGCGGTGTGTGGCAGGCGCTTAGTCATCTGATATGTTATGGGATTACGGGTACGGCTTGTTTTGCGAGG
>CAIQXC010000071.1 GCA_903875675.1 Akkermansiaceae bacterium | reverse complement strand
TTTTGCGAAAGCCTGCACCGTCCGCTACCACTTCCCCGCACGCGGCGGCCGCGGCCCCGTGCTCCTCAACTTTTACACCGGCGGCGACCTGCCACCCGAAGATGTCACCGCGAGCTTGCGCAATTCAACCGGCAATCTGCCCGGCACCGGTTGCCTGCTCGTCGGCACCAAAGGCCAACTCCAGAGCGGTCTTTGGAATTCCGATTGCTACGTCAAACTCAACGATGAAAAGCGTTTCTTCGGAGCGGATAACCACGCTGCCGCCAAGGAAGTGCCCCAGTCGCTGCCACGGGTGAAAGGTCACCTCGACGAATGGGTGGACGCCTGCTTGGGCGGACCCAAAGTATTTTCCGACTTTGATTTCGGCGGCCACCTAACCGAAATTGGCCTTGTCGGTGTGCTCGCCTTGCGCTTGCAAAAGAACATCGACTGGGACGGTGCGAAACTGCAGGTGCCCGGCATGCCCGAGGCGGATCGCCTCATCCACTCTGAAGCGCGAACCAAGTATTTGTAGGCCGCCCCCCCCGAGGCTTGTCTTGGATCGGGCGTGAGCTTATCCTCCGCCCGATGCACAGCGCGACTCACACGAGCTTTTTTCACACTGGCAGCCCCGCCGATCCGGTCAGGCTGCGAGACGGGGTGTTGCTGCCGGGCATCACACTGGCGTACGAAACGTGGGGGGAATTGGACGCCGGGCACACCAATGCGATTCTCGTGTTTCACGCTTTGTCCGGTTCCCACCATGCGGCCGGTTTCAATCCGTCGCTACCGGAAGTCGGCGAGTTCTGGCAACCCGAACTCCACGAAGGATGGTGGAATGTGATGATCGGACCGAAAAAAGCCCTAGACACACGCAAGTTCTTCGTCATCTGCGTCAATTACCTCGGCGGCTGTTACGGCAGCAGTGGCCCTTCATCTATCAATCCGTCCGACTCCAAACCGTGGGGCGCCGCATTCCCGTCGGTCACCGCCGCCGACCAAGCGGAGGTAGCCTGCCGACTCCTCGACCACCTCGGCATCGAGCAGCTCAACGCGGTGGTCGGTCCCTCGGTGGGCGGCCTGGTCGGGCTGACCTTTGCCACACGCTATCCGCAGCGGGTGCGCAATGTTGTCTCCATCGCCGCCGGCTTCAAGACGACGGTGCTCAACCGGCTCATTCTCTTCGAGCAAATCCTCGCAATTGAAAACGACCCGCATTTCAGTGGGGGCAATTACTATGACGGCCAGGCCCCGCTCTACGGCCTCGCGCTGGCCCGGATGATTTCTCACAAGACCTTCGTTCACCTCGATGCCATTGAAAAGCGCGCCCGCCAGGATGTGATCCAACCCGATGACGTGCTTGCTTGGTATCGGGTGCGGGACCAATTCCAAAGCTATATGCTCCATCAGGGGAAAAAATTTGTGAGGCGCTTTGATGCCAATACCTATCTTCGGATCATCGACATGTGGTCTCGCTACGACGCCACGCTGGAGGGCGATGCTGAGAGTCCGGCGGACTTGTTTGAACGTTCCCGCGAAGCTGGCCAACACTGGTTGGTATTTTCCATCGACTCGGACTTTTGTTTTTACCCAGAGGAGCAAGCCGAATTGGTGAGACACCTCGAGGATGCCAAGGTCGAAGCGATGCACATCACCGTCCACTCTGCCAAAGGCCATGACTCGTTCTTGCTCGAACCCGGACTCTACACCCCGCACATTGCCTGGCTGCTGGCCAGATGAGCAAGCCCGTCCATCATGCCATCTGCCGACCCAATGCTCCCAATCCTCTCAGGCATGTCGCCCGAGTCTCTGGCTGACTGGCTGAGACTGGCCGGCCAACCCGCATTCCGTTGCAGCCAAATCCTCGATTGGATTTGGAAAAAACAGGCCGACTCGTTCGCTGCCATGAGCAACCTGCCCGCGACATTGCGAAACGATCTATCCGAAAATTTCCGCCTGCACGGTCTCTCTCACACGCACACCCAGGGGGCTGCCGATGCCACCCGCAAATTTTTATTTCGCTTGGGCGACGGGCGCTATGTGGAGAGCGTGTTGATGGCGGCCAACCCGGCGCTCTATGGTGAATCCTCCGACCGCCACACGCTGTGTGTCTCCTCGCAAGTGGGCTGCGCCTATGGCTGCAAATTTTGCGCCTCCGGGTTGGCAGGATTTGCCCGCCACCTTCAGCCTGGAGAGATTGCCGGTCAGGTACTCGCAGCGCAACGGCTATCCGGTGAGCGCGTGGACAACCTCGTGTTCATGGGCATGGGTGAACCCCTCGCCAACTTCGACCACCTGCTCGCCGCCATCGCCCTGATCACCGGCCCGAAAACCCTCCACCTAGGTGCCCGCCATCTCACGGTTTCCACCGCTGGCTTGGTCCCGCAGATCCGCCAACTCGCCGAACATCCCCAACAAATCCGCCTGGCTGTCTCGCTCCACGGCGCCAGCGACGAAGTGCGCGACAAAATCATGCCGGTCAACCGCAAGTGGCCGCTCGCTGAATTGTTGGACGCGCTGGATTACTGGAACTCACTCAAGAAACAAAAGCTCACCCTCGAATATATCCTCATTGCCAACATCAACGACTCCCAGGAACAGGCGATCTTGTTAGCCCGCCATGCCCGCCGCCTGCATGCCAAGATCAATCTCATTCCCTACAACACTGTGGACGGGCTGGAGTGGCAACGCCCTGCCGAGAGCCACTGCCTTGCGTTTCTCGCCACCCTCGGACGCGCCGGAGTCACCGCCACTTTGCGCTTGGAAAAGGGCCACGACATCGATGCCGCCTGCGGCCAACTGCGCCTCAAACAGGAAACCACAGAGGGGCTTGTCCATTAACCTCCTTTGTTGGAAAAATCCGGAGTGCCGCGCCGCTTTCCCACCGTGACGCAAGCCACCGATGAAATTGCCGGATCACCGGTATGGGCCCGTGACGAGGCCTTTGCACCCGCCCCGTATGGCTGGGGCTGGCTCGATGTGAAGCGGCGGCCGCACCCGTGTGAGTCGTTTGAGGCTCTCGCCATTGCAGTGCGCGATGACCGTCAATGCGTGATTTTGCTGGTATGGACGCCAGAGCACCCACGCATGTGCCTGCCGGAAGAGGTGGATGGGCTGGAAGAATCGATGGCGGTGGCCCGCGAGCGCTGGACTCGCGACGACCTGAGTGCGGCGAGTTCGCGCCTGCGCTGGTTCGGTATTTTGCTAGCGGGTTTTACCACGTATGCATTTTTCAATGGGATGGAGATGTTTGCCAAGGCAGCGGCGCATTCCAGACAAGTGCTGGAATTGCGTCAACGGATTGCACTGGCTGGCCGCGCGGTGTTCAGCTCGACGACCATCGGATTGGCGATGCTGTTGTTCATCATGTTTGGTTTCATTCCCTGGTATCAAGCCCGCAAACGCCGAGCCGATCTGGGGACATGGAATGCGGTCGGCACCGCCGCACGGGTCCCTACCCTGCGCTTTGAAACTTGGCTAGAACTCCAACGCGCTCCGATAACGATGATTTTGTTGGGGTTGATGACCCTCGTCGGCCTCGCCCAATTGCTCCCGGGAGACTCGGTGGCTGCGGCCGGCTTAGTCAAAAAGGACTATCTGAACGGCGAATGGTGGCGGCTGCTCACCGCACCATTTTTGCATGGCAATATCGTGCATTTCCTCATGAACATGGCGGCCCTGGCCTACCTCGGCAAGCGGCTGGAGGTATTTGCCCGCTGGCCGCACCTGGTCATGGTGTTTGCTTTTGCCGCATGGGTCGGCGGCGACGCTTCAGCCATGTTTGTGAAGACCAACTCGGTGGGTGCTTCCGGTGGCCTGATGGGCTGGCTCGGGTTTCTTATCGTCTTTGAAACCCTCCACGGACAACTCTCACCTCGCCCCGCCAAACGCCGTCTTCTCGCCGGAGTCCTGCTCACCGCCATCATCGGCTTGCTCGGCTATCGCTTTATCGACAATGCCGCCCACCTCGGCGGCCTGCTCGCTGGCATGGCCTATGCCGCCATCGTGTTTCCCAAGAGTGCTTCGGCCAGACGGCCGGACGCCACTCTCACGGATCGGCTAGCCGGCAGCGCGGCACTGGCCGTGCTTGTCGGCGCTGCCGGGCTCGCCATCTGGCACATCGCCGGGGCCCGGGCATCAGGCTAAGCTGAGGGTAAGCGCAGTCCCAAGCACCGTACGAACTCCCTGGCAGGTGTGGCGTAACGGTCATAAACTGGCTCTTCATTGGCAACGAGGGTTCATCGGCATTCCCCGGGCCATTCGTCTTCGGAGGCGGGTTCGGTGGGGTCGTAGCCCGGTGCAAAAGTACCCCCCTCAATCTTTTGTCTTGCCCCACATTCTAACAATACATTTAGTTTCCGTTTGCTCATTCATAACCTATCCCGTGTCATGCAAATCAGCGTCCGCCCCACCACCCGTCAGCCCTCCCTCCTCATCCGGCTTGCCCTGCAGTGGTGCCTCGTAGCCACTTGCCATGCCGCAGATCCGGTGGTCAGCAACATCACCGCCGTCCAGCGTGCCGGCACGCAGTGGGTGGACATTTCCTACGATGTGGCTGCGGACACCCCGACGGTTGCGGTCACGCTGGCCATTTCCAGTGATGGCGGGACGACTTTTAGCGTGCCGGCCACTACCCTCAGCGGGGCGGTCGGGCCCGGGGTGGCACGCGGCACGGGCAAGGGGATCGCTTGGAATGCCGGCGCGGATTGGAGCAAGCAATACTCCGCCACGATGCGCTTCAAAGTGACGGCGGACGATTTGACACCAGCGAACTTTTCGTATATTCCGGCGGGGAGTTTCCAGATGGGGGACGCCTTGGACGGGATGAGTGACGCCCCGCTCCGGACGGTGACGGTGAGCACGTTTTACATGGGCCAGAATTTGGTGACCAAGGCGGAGTGGGACACGGTGCGGACGTGGGGACTGACCCACGGCTACACGGATTTGGCTGTCGGCGCGGGCAAGGCGGCCAACCATCCGGTGCAGACGATCACCTGGTATGACATGGTGAAGTGGTGCAATGCCCGCAGTGAGAAGGACGGGCTGACGCCGTGTTACACGGTTTCCGCCGTGGTCTATCGGACTGGTAGCAGCGCCCCGGTCTGCAACTGGGGCGCCAACGGCTACCGCCTGCCGAGCGAGGCGGAGTGGGAGAAAGCCGCACGCGGCGGCTTAAACGGCAAGCGGTTTCCGTGGGGCGACTCGATCAGCCAAAGCCAGGCCAATTATTTTGGTTCCACCAGCAGCTACTCTTACGATTTGGGACCGAATGGTTACAACACCAGTTGGTCCAGTGGAGGCTATCCTTACACCAGCCCGGTCGGCAGCTTTGCGGCGAATGGCTATGGGCTTTATGACATGGCGGGCAACGTCTGGGAGTGGTGTTGGGATTGGTATGGCACTTATGCCGCGGGGGTGCAGATCGATCCGCGGGGCGTTTCCTCGGGCTCGGACCGCGTGTTACGCGGCGGTTACTGGAACAATCTCGCCGTCTACTGCCGCGTTGCCGGTCGCGACTACGGCAGCCCGGGCGTCACGTCCTCCACCCGCGGGTTCCGTCCTGTCCGCAGTTCAGTCCCCTAGCAGCAGCGAGTAGCGGAGCGAACGGAACGGAATAGCAAGTGAGGGACGAACGCAGCAATGAAGTGAAGGGAGCGGAGCGGAAGGTGGAAATTTTGGATTTTGAATGATGGATTTTGAATTGCAGAAAAGAAACGAAGGGTTCGGGGGCGACGCCCCCGACGAAAATATTTTACCGAAAAATTGAGACATGACTTTTGAACCCACATTGAACGCCCCGGGCAGGCCGTTTTCCGGATTTTTCTTATTCAACCGCACCATGTTGCCACTCCCCAAAACGATGAAACAAACCCTTTTCCTCCTGCTGGCGGCCTTGACTTTAAGCGCCCTCCCGTCCGCGGTGGCGGGCACCGGGTCGGCGATCACTTCCAATGTGACGGTGGATACCCGTTCGGCGGTGGCGACGCTCGCCGGCCTGGCGCTCAACTCCGGCACCGTGAGCCCGGCCTTTGCCTCCGGGACGCTGACCTACAGTGCCAGCGTGCCCAATGCCACCTCCTCCGTCACGGTGACCCCCACCGTGACGGACGCGATGGCCACAGTCAAAGTGAACGGCACAACCGTGGCCTCCGGCATCGCCAGCGGGGCCATCGCCCTGAATGTGGGCGCGAACACGATCACCACCGTGGTGACCGCGCAGGATGGGACGAGCACGCAAACCTACACGGTGGTGGTGACCCGGTTGGGCGCAAGCGCCGCGAATCTTTTCGCCGGAACGGGTTCTCTCGCCACCGGGCGGTATAACCACAGTTCCACGGTGCTGCCCAACGGCAAGGTGCTGGTGGTGGGCGGCGTGAGTGACAGCGGCGTGAGTGGCAACCCCAGTCTTACCAGCGCGGAACTCTACGATCCGGCGGCCGGAACGTGGAGTTCGACCGGGCCGTTGAACGCCGCACGCAGCGGCCACACGGCCAGCCTGCTGCCTAACGGCAAGGTGCTGGTGGTTGGCGGCGGCGGGGTGGCCGGCGTTCTCGCCAGTGCGGAACTCTACGATCCGGCCACCGGCACCTGGAGAGCCACCGGCAGCATGGCCAACGCCAGGAGCTATCACACCACCACGGTGTTGAACAACGGCAAGCTGCTGGTTGCGGGTGGCTACAATGGCAGCTATCTCGCCAGCGCGGAGTTATACGATCCGGCCACCGGTGCATGGAGCCCCACTGGGGCACTTTCCGTCACGCATCACGAGCACACCGCCACGCTGCTGGCCAACGGCAAGGTGCTGGTTGCGGCAGGGCGGTATGATAACTATTCCGCCATCAGTGTCGCGGAACTCTACGATCCAAGCACCGGCACTTGGAGCGCCACCGCCAGCCTCGCGTCCGCACGGTATTTCCACACCGCCACGTTGATGCCCAACGGCAAGGTGCTGGTGGTCGGGGGCTACAGCGGCAGCACATTTGTCAACCCGGAAATCTATGATCCGGCGGCCGGCACCTGGAGTTCCACCGCGGCACTCGCCACCAATCGGTTCATCCACACCGCCAGTCTGCTGCCCAACGGCAAGGTGCTGGTCAGCGGCGGATCTAACGACAGCGGGCAGCTCTCCACCAGCGAACTCTACGATCCGGCCACCGGTGTCTGGAGTGGCACCGGCGCACTCGCCACCGCCCGCGCCTACCACACCGCCACCTTGCTGCCCAATGGCAAACTGCTCATTGCCGGCGGCTGGAATTCCGGCGTCAACCCAAGCTATCTCGCCAGCGCGGAAGTCCTGGATTCGGCCGCAGGAAGCTGGGGTGCCACCGGCTCGCTCGCCGCGTTTCGCTACTATCACACGATGACACTCTTGCCCACCGGCAAGGTGCTCGTCGCGGGGGGGCATGGCAGCAGCGGTTATCTGGCAAGCGCGGAACTTTATGATCCGGCCATTGGCACCTGGGGAGTTACGGGTTCACTTGCCACCGCGCGGCAAGTTTTCACCGCGACGCTGCTGGCCAACGGCAAGGTGCTCGTCGCCGGGGGGCAAGGATACAGCGGCGATCTTTCCAGCGTGGAACTCTACGATCCGGCCACCGGCAGTTGGAGTACCACTGGCCCCCTGGCCACTGCGCGGGAAAGTCACACGTCCACGCTGCTGGCCAACGGCAAGGTGCTTGTCGTCGGCGGCGATGGTGCGGGTGTCAATTTTTCCAGCGCGGAACTTTACGATCCAGCCACCGGCACCTGGAGTGCCACCGGCTCGCTAGCAGGCCCGCGTGCGGGTCACACCGCAACACTGCTGCCCAATGGAAAGGTGCTTGTCGTTGGCGGTGCGGGTGACACCTATCTCGCCAATGCGGAGCTCTATGATCCGGCGACGGGAACCTGGGCCGCCGCCGGCACCCTTGCCGCTGCGCGCCTGTTGCACACGTCCACGCTGCTGCCCAACGGCAAGGTGCTCGTCGTTGGAGGCTACAATGGCAGTGATCTCGCCAGCGCGGAAATTTACGATTCGGTCACCAGCAGTTGGAGCACCACAGGCTCCCTTGCCACCGCACGGGAAGACCACACGTCCACACTCTTGCCCAACGGCAGGGTTCTGGTCGTCGGGGGGGATGGGGCTGGCAACTATTTTTCCAGCGCGGAACTCTACGATCCAGCCACCGGCACATGGAGCGCCACCGGGTCACTCGCCAACCCACGGGGATTGCACACTGCCACGCTGCTGGTTGGTGGCAAGGTGCTCTGCGGAGGGGGCTACGGCTCATCTAACAATCTCGTCAATGAACTCTACGACGTCGGCATGGGCTTCTCCGCTGCGTGGCAGCCGACCCTTACCTCCGCGTCATGCAACGGTGCCGGGAAACTGATACTAACTGGCAACGGTTTCCGTGGCATTTCCAGCGCTTCGGGCGGCAACGGCTCGCAAGATTCGCCATCGAACTATCCGCTGGTGCAATTGCGCCGTCTCGACAACGAGCAGAGCGTGTTCCTGTTATCCGACCCGGCCATGAGCGTTTCCGCCACCGCATTCACCTCGGTGCCGGTGTCAGCCTTGCACTCCGGCTATGCGCTGGCGACCGTGTTTGCCAACGGCATCCCCAGCGCGGCAGCAGTCGTCGCCCTGCCTGCCGCCACATCGCTGAGCAGCAATGCCAATCTATCCGGCCTCACCCTCAGCACCGGCGATTTCAGCCCGGCCTTCGCCAGCGCCACGACGTATTACTCGGCCGCGGTTTCTAACAGCACGAGCAGCCTCACCCTCACCCCCACGCTCGCTGATGCAAATGCCACAGTGAAAGTCAATGACGTCGCGGTGGCCTCCGGCAGTGCCAGTGGCAGCATCCACTTGAACGAGGGCACCAATACGCTCAACGTCTTGGTGACCGCGCAGGATGGCAGCACCCTGCAGGGATACACCGTCGTGGTCACGCGGGCGGTTTATTATAGCGCGGACCTCGGCTCCTTCAATATCAGTGCCAGGCTCATTCCTGGCTTCGACCCGACCATCACCGACTACACCGTCAAAGTGCCTTATTCCATGACGAGCATCGACATAAGTGCCATGACGGCGGATTTCAATGCAAGGCTCATGGTGATGGGGGCGTCAAGTTATGGCAATAGCCCCAACAGCTTCTTCGGATCGTTGGATTTCCACTATGGCGGCTCCGCGTATTTCTCGATGATGGTGACGGCGGCGGACTACTCAACCTTCAAGACCTACAACTTTGCCGTGATCCGCGAAACCGCCTATGAAACATGGTTCTGGAGTCAAACCGGCAGCTATGATGCGCAACCCAATGGCGACCTGGACCACGACGGCGTGCCGAATCTGATGGAATATGCATTGGGATTGGATCCATGGACCAACAGTTCGTCGCAAGTCCCGCAGGGTCAGCTCATCGACGGAAACTTTGTCATCTCCTTCACGGAACCCATTGGCGTGAGCGGCATCACCTACGGCGCAGAGTGGAGTCCCACGATGGTCACTGGCACCTGGCAGCGCGTCACCGACTCCGGCAGCGACACCACCCACACCTTCAGCGTACCCACCGCCGCGCGCAGCCGGGTGTTCATGCGCCTCACCGTCACAGAACCTTAAGACCTCACCTCCGGGCCGACCCCGGCTCTTTCAACGGCCTTCACCTCACAAGTAAAGTCCTAGCGTTCATGAATACAACCCATCGAAAACTCCCCACCCGCTGGCTGCGGCCAGTGCTGTTTGTGCTCTCCATGCTCTCACAGGCGATGCGGCTGATTACTCCTTCTATAATGCGGCCACGGTGCCCATCACATCCGCTGGTTACTCCATCGTCCCAGGTACCAACGTGAACTTGTCTCTAGGTTTCGCCCCGGCTACCGCGACGAATTTGACGTTTATCAATAACACCGGTCCCGGCTTCATTCAGGACCGCTTTGCCAATCTGGCACAGGGGCAATCCATTACCCTGACTTATGGTGGTTCTATGGGCAAGATGTGGGCAAGATGTGGGCAAGATGTGGGCAAGATGGCCACTCTCCTTGAAGGGAGCTCAAGGAGTGGTGGCGTCCTCGCCGCCATGGCCCATGCGCGGAGCAAGGACAGTCGTCTGGCGGCCTTCTTCTTGCTCATCTCATGGGCTGTGGGCAAGATGCCCACTCTCCGTGCGTTGATGAAACCATGAAACCAACCAGTGAAAGTCTGAGTCCGTCAGTGACGTGGAACCGACGGGTAGCCGAGTGCTACTGCGGCGC
>CAIQXC010000070.1 GCA_903875675.1 Akkermansiaceae bacterium | reverse complement strand
TTTCAAGCAGAAGACGGCATACGAGATAGCTTCAGGTGACTGGAGTTCAGACGTGTGCTCTTCGATCTGGTGCTGCCTTCCTTGGACATTTGGACGAACAATTCACCGGGTTGGCCGTCGGCATAGAGGCCGACGGTGATGTACCCTTCGTGGCCTGCGATCTCGAACTTATGGGTCAGCGACATGCGGGTATCCGCCATCTTGCGGCGGTGCGGGCTGTCGAGTTGCTGGCGCAGTGCGGCGTTTTCAGCGCTGAGCTCGGCGATGCGCCGGCCGAATTCCAACATTTCCGGTGCAGCCACCACGACGGCGGCGGGTTCGGCGCTGCCGCCCATATCCTTGGTTTGGCGGGTGTTGAGGGGGGCGCTGCGTTTTGAGCCGTCGCGATAGATGGCGACAGCCTTGAGGCCGAGCTTCCAAGCCTCGATGTAGGTTTGCATAATCTCCTCGACGGTGGCGGTTTCGGGGAGGTTAACGGTTTTTGAAATGGCACCACTGAGGAAGGGTTGGGCGGCGGCCATCATGCGGATGTGGCCGGTGTAGTGGAGGCTGCGGGCACCGCGGTGGGCTTTAAACGCACAATCGAACACCGATAGATGCAGATCCTTGAGGCCGCTGCGCACGGGTTCACCGGTTTGCTCGTCAACGACGGTTTCGATGGTATCGTAACGTTCGATATGGGCGAGGATGGCAGTGATTTCCGGTTTGCTGTAACCGAGGTTGCGCAGCGAAAGTTCGACGGTTTGGTTGACGATTTTGAGCATGCCGCCGCCGGCGAGGAGTTTGTATTTGACCAAAGCGATTTCCGGTTCGATGCCGGTGGTATCGCAATCCATCAGGAATCCGATGGTGCCGGTCGGGGCCAGCACGGTTACCTGGGCGTTGCGGTAGCCATGGGCGCGGCCCAATTCGAGGGCGCGCTCCCATTCCAAGCGGGCGGCCTGTTTGATGTGGGCGGAACGGGGTTCGTCTTGGATCTGCTCGATGGCGGCCTGATGCTTGTGCATGACGGCGAGCATCGACGGCTCGTTGGTGGTCACGGGCGGATGCTCCACGCCACTGCAGCGGCTGTCGCGATAACCTCTGAACGGGCCTAACACGGCAGCCATTTCCGCGCTGCATGCGTAGGCGTGACCGGTCATCACGGAGGTGATGGCGCCGGCCAGAGCGCGACCTTCGTCGCTGTCGTAACCGAGGCCGTAGCTCATGATGAGGGCACCGAGGTTGGCATAGCCGAGGCCCAGGGTGCGGAAGATATGGGAATTTTCAGTGATGCTCTTGATTGGGTAGCTGGCGTTATCGACGAGGATTTCCTGTGCGGTAATGAAGATGCGCACTGCGGCGCGGAAGCGGTTGATATCAAACGAGCCGTCGGCGTGTTTGAAGCGCAGCAGGTTGAGCGAGGACAGGTTGCAGGCGGTGTCGTCGAGGAAAAGGTACTCGGAGCAAGGGTTGGTTGAATTTTGGCGGCCGGTGCCTTTGCAGGTATGCCATTCGTGGATGGTGGTGTCGAACTGCATGCCGGGGTCGCCGCAGACGTGGGTGCCCTCGGCGATTTTTCGCAACAGCTCGCGGGCATTCTTTTTCTCGCAGGGATCGCCATCGCTGACGCGCTTGGTCCACCAATCGCGGCCCTCGACGGCAGCCTGCATGAACTCGTCGCTGGCGCGCACCGAGAGGTTTTCGTTTTGATACATCACCGAGCCATAGGCGTCGCCGTTGTAGCTGCCGTCATAGCCTTGCTCGATGAGTGCCCAGGCCTTTTTCTCCTCGAGGGTCTTGGCTTCGATAAATTCCTCGATGTCCGGATGCCAATCCTTGAGGGTGTTCATCTTGGCGGCTCGGCGGGTTTTGCCGCCGGATTTAACCACGTTGGCCACTTGGTCATAAACGCGCAGGAAGGACAGGGGGCCGGATGGGCGGCCGCCGCCGGAGAGTTTTTCGCGGGTGGAGCGCAGGGTGGAAAGGTCCGAACCGGTGCCCGAACCGTACTTGAACAACAGGGCCTCCGAGGCTGCCAAGCGCATGATGTCCTCCATCGTATCGCCCACGCCCTGAATGAAACACGCGCTGGCCTGGGGGTACTGATACTGGGTCGGCGCACGCATCGCCTTGCCCGCATTGCGATCGTAATACCAGGTGCCTTCACCGGAGTGCTTGCCAGTGCCGTACTGGTGATAGAGACCGACGTTGAACCACACCGGCGAATTGAAGGCACCGTGCTGATGCAGGCACAACCACGTCAGATCGGCATAAAATGCCGCTGAGCTTTCCTCGTCGGCGAAATAGCCGTCGGCAATCCCCCAGTCCGTGATCGAGCGCGTCACCCGGTGGATGAGTTGGCGCACCGAACTTTCCCGGCCGCCTGCCTTCGGGTCGGTGCCGCGGGAAAGATCCCCATAAAAATATTTCGACACGGCGATTTTGGTCGCCAGTTCGCTCCATTCCTTGGGGACCTCGACGTTTTCCTGGCGGAAAATCGCTTTGGCCGAGCTGTCGGTGATCTCTGCGGTGCGGAATTCCCATTCGATATCCTCGAACGGATCGACGTCAGGGGTGCTGAAGAGGGTTTCAAATACAAGGCCGCAAGCGGCTTGGGGGACGGGCGTGGACATGCGGCGGGATGAAAAGGTGAGGGTTGGCGAGGGAGGTGTCATGACTGAAGGCGGGGAAAGGGGTGGCGGGGGCTAGGGCTTGAGACGAAAGTTTGGAAAAACGAAGAGATCACTATATATGGTATTTGGCCTGCTCATGATGCCACTAGGGCTAGTTTCGGCCAAGAAAAAAATACCAAACTCCCTGCAAGTCCCACGGCTCTAGGCGAACAATTTCGTGACAACGCGGAGGGCTTGAAAACACAAGGATTGGAGCCGTTAGATCAGCTGAAATTCTGTGCTTTTCGCCGCTTGGCGGGCCTATCTAACTAAAAATCAACATCGTGGCAGCAGCGGGGCCACGGGCGTGGGATCAACCTATCGTCCCATACTGACGAGGGCGTCGTAGGCGGCGCGAATGATGGGTACGGAGGCGGTCTTGCGCTCGTACTCGCCGGGGACGGAGGCGGCCCCCATCGGGATGTCCGGCCGCCGGTGGCGCATGGGACTGGGTAGCGCCTCCCGCGCTGACAGGTGGATCTCGCGCAGCCCGGTGCGGCGGACAATTTCAGGAATGATCTCCGGCGTCACGCCACCACCGGGGAGAATGCGGATGCGCCCGGCTGCCTGTTTGGCTAACAGAGTAAGAGAATCAAGCCCGCGCCGCACATCCGGCTGGCCGCCACTGGTGAGTACCCTCGGCACCCCTAGGGCGATGAGCGTTTCCAAGGATTGCTCCAAATCACGGCTCACGTCAAACGCACGGTGAAACGTGAAATCAAGACCGGCGGCCCTGGCAACCATACATTCCATTCGGTCGGTATCGATATTTCCATCAGGCTTCAGCATCCCACAGACGATGCCATCCGCGCCCTGCTCTCGGAGGAAGTCGATTTCGTGGAGCATCAATTCGACTTCGGCGTCGGAATAAACGAAGTCCCCGGCGCGTGGACGCAACATGGCCATGATCTTGCCTGGGAACGTGCTTCTAGCGGCATGCAACAAGCCGATGCTCGGGGTGGTACCGCCCTCGACCAGGCCTGCGCACAGCTCGATCCGACCGGCCCCGGCACGGGCACAGGCATCGACTGAGGCCAGGGTATCGACGCAGATTTCAAGAGTCATGAGGCGAGCATTCACCTGGAGAGCGGGCCAGTCAATCACCGCGTGTATTTTACGATGACAGTCAGAACTCGGGTTAAGTCTCCTTTGTCATTTCACTGAAGAAATTTCTTACCAAGTGGGGCGGCACGGGGACAATCGCGGCGAAGAGCTTGGCTTCCTAAAAGGAGCCGCGCCATCGGTGCAGTCGGCCGTTTCCACGCAGGAACGCGACCCCGTCACTCTCTAACCGCCCCGACGGTGCCGCCATCGACGAACTCGGCCTTGGTGAAGCTCTGCCTCCGGTCGTCCTTGCCACAGGCCACGTTGTTGGCCCAGCGAACGACGCGCCGCAGCACCGGGCGGAGGTCGTAACGGATGTGGGCGACCGTGGGCTGGCACCAGGCGAAGGTCGGGTCGGGGGAGGCACAAATCAGCGAGACGTGTTGCGGTGCGAGAATCCCCCGTTGGGCGAGATGTTGTTGGGCGGCTGCGAAAGGGTAGGCTTCGTCGAGGATCAGCGCGCTGGGCGGGGTCACCCGATAGAGTTGGTCGAGCACCCGATGGAACCCCTCGCTGCTGTTGTCCCATTCCGGCAGGTTGTAAGGGCCGGTCCCAATGCCGTGCGCCGCCATCTCGTCGAGGATTGCGCGCTCGATGTTTCCCGATCCGCCCGTGCGCCGCTCGCGGCGCACCAACATCACGATGCGCCGATGGCCGAGTTCGAGGAGTCGGCGCACTGCGGCGAGGTTGGCCGACTGGTGGTCCGGCCCGGCACCTGCGAGTGGCACGCTTTGCCGCCGCCCGAACAGTGCGAAGGCCGGCACCGGTTGCACTGCGAACCACTCGAGCACTTCGCTTGAACCCGCGCAAACGACCCACGCGTCGGCCCCTGTCCTCGTGACCAGCCGCGCGACCCGCCGCACATCCATCCCCAAGTCCTGCAGGGATTTCCCGGCGAAAAATGCGGCATGGCCCGCGTCTTCCAAGAGGTGCTGCAATTCTAACATGTATCCAGCGGATGGCACCGGCGGTTCGTAGTCCAGAATCGCCACCCGCAAGCGCCGCCCTGTCACCCCGCTCGCCGGCACCACGATGCGGCGGCGGCGCGGTCCTTGTCCCTGCAGCATGCCCTCGCGCTCCAGTTGCTTCACCGCCGCGATGACCGTCATCGGGCTGACTCCCAAGGTTGCCGCAAGTTGGTTCACCCCGGGCATCAAGCCGCCCAGGCCGCCCAGGAGGACTTCCCCGCGCAGATGCACCGCCAGTTGCTCGGAGGTCGAGAGGGGATGGAACGCTTTCACCAGCAAATCTGATATGAAAATCGTAACAGTTGTCGAGAAAGAAAATTGTTGAAATCCGCCGTCGGTCCCCACACATCCACCGGAGCAGGTGCAAGCCCGCCTTGTTTTCCACGCTCGCACGGTTGAAGGAAGCTCTGACACCATCGCATCACCCCTACAACGAAGCATGAGATTCATCTCCTACACGCTACCCGCAGGCCAAGGCAAGATCTTCGCCCGCCTCAAGGTAAAATAGAACTAAGCCACTCTGCTTCCAGCAACATGGCTCCGGGCCGGTGTGAAATCCGCCCGGAGCTTTATCTGCACATGGGGGATGAGTGAAAATGAATATCCACTGCCAATAGCCCAACGAAAAACACGAATATGAAACCTCTTATGAACCATGCTAACAGACGCGGAGCGGGGCTGTGGAGGTCGGTGTCCATGGCTTGCACCATGGCGCTGGCCCCTGCGGCTGCGCTTGGAGCCGCAGAATACTATACGGAGCCGCAGCTTTATGGCATGCGTCCCAATCCCAACGCGGAGAGTGAGATGGGACCCATCGGGGCCACCGGTATTGAGGCGCGTATCTACCCAGGTGTGAGGGTCACCGTCGAGAGCATCCAACCGAACACCCCGGCCTCCGGCAAGTTCAGCAAGGGCGACGTCGTTCTTGGTATCAACGGCACCAAGCTCGAAGGAAAGAACCCGCTGGTCGTGCTTGGCATGGCCCTGACGGAGGCCGAGGCCACCGACGGAATTCTGACCTTTATTATCAATCCGGTCAAAGACGGCGCGCCCAAACAGGTGGCCATCACGATTCCGGTGCTGGGAGCATACAGCAAGACATTCCCGTTGAATTGCGAGAAATCCAAGACGATCATCCGGCGGGCGGCGGAATTCTATTCCGGCAAGGATCGGTTGAAAGGGCACGGCTTTATGAATGGTCTCGCGTGTCTGTTTCTCTTGTCAACAGGCGATGACCAGTACGTTCCCCGGGTGAAGGAGTATTTCGCCCAGTTCCTAAAGCCCGATGGGGGGATCACGGGCATTGGTGCCATGACTTGGGACAATGGCTACAACGGCATCGCGTGTGCCGAGTACTATCTCCGTACGGGGGACCGCTCCGTCCTGCCGATTCTACAGCACTACTGTGATGACGCCCAACGCCGACAGATATATAACATTGGTTGGAATCATTGGGATTATGGATTCAGTCCGAGTTATGAGGCTGGCGGTGGCATGCTGCATTCCGCCGGCAACCAGGTGTTGCTGACTCTGGTGATGAGCAAAGTGTGCGGAGTCAATGTTGATGAAAAAACCCTGCTGGGTGCGCTCAATCACTGGTACCGCTTTGCCGGCCATGGCACCATCCCCGTTGCTGACCAACGCCCCTGGCACGTCTTCCGATCCGGCGGCCGCGACGGCGCAACCGCCGCCGTGATGCATGTTGCCAGCGGTGCCAAGGGAGACGCCTCTATCTACAAGCGAGCCAACGAATATCTCTCCATGACAGCACTTACCAGCTGGCCGTCGAGGGAATACAACTGGGAGGTCATCTGGGACAGTCTGGCCGGCGCATACATGCTGGAATATAACCCGGATATGTACTATCAGACGCAGCAGCGCTTTCGCTGGTCCTATGATCTGTACCGCCAGGCGTCGGGTGCCTTTTCCTTCCCGCCAGGCCACGAATCCCTGAATGCCACCGACGCGGGCATCTCGCTGGCGCTGGCCTTCACCGCGCCCCTCAAGACTCTGCACATGACGGGTGCCCCGCGCTCGAAGTATGCCCATGACTTCACTCTGCCCGAGCATCTCTGGGGTACGGCAGCGGACCTGGCATTTCTGTCTTCCAAGCCCAACAAGGACTTCTACAAATATGGCAAAGAGGACGAAATCCAGATTCCGTTCTGGCAGCTACCCGTCGGGCTGCAGTATGGCCCGCAGAATGTGAAAGGGCTGGCGCTCGACATGATGCTCAAGAACGTGCGTCATGCCCGCTATGAAGTTCGCACGGCTGCGGCCAAAGCCCTGTGCATGAATAAACGACTCAGTGAGTTGGAGGAACTGCTGCGCGATCCGGATCCGCGCCTCCGCCGCGCGGCTCTCGATGGCATCAACGACTATCACTCGTGGTTCCTCGAACCATCAGTTGGCAGGCAAGCTCTGAAGGCCGGGGAGTACACGCCTGCCATGAATGAGGCCATCACCAAGATCTTGAGTGATCCCAAGGAGGCATGGTATGTCATCGATGGCGCGCTGCAGGCACTGCATCATGCCCCGGTCGAGTTGATCAGGAAAAACATTCCCAACATTCTTCCATGGGCAACCCATGAGGACTGGTGGCTGCGTGAATCCGCATTCATGGCATTGATGGGACTGCAGGAGGATGAGGCGCTGTTCACGAAACACCTGCCGACCTTGACCGCGATCTTGGCCAAAGAGTATAACTACAACCCACATTTCCAGATGATCCAACAGCTCAGGCTGGCAGCGAATCAGTGGAAGAACAACAGCCCGGTGGGCAAGCTGATCCTTGCCGGCTTTGCACGATCTGCCAGGGAGAGCAAGGTGCTGCCGGATGTGGGTGGGTTGGCACGTTCACGCGAGGGAGCCACCAATATGGTTGAATCGGCTCTGGCCTTAATCAGGCAAGCGCCGGAGTCTGCGGCGGGCCTTGCGGAGTTGCTCGCCGCTGGCGGCCAATTGGGCGTCATGGATACCCCGAGTCTCATGAAAATCGTCAAGGACCAGGATGGCGATGTGAGCGACCGCTTCGTCGGGCTGTATCCGGCGCTTGATACGCTCCCACCCGAGCAAAAAATGAAACTCACCGCCATATTGTTCGATGTCTTTCGCCCGGAATTGATCAGGCGCCACGAGGCAGCCAAAGACCAGGGCGATTGCAAGTTGTTAGATATGATTGTCAATCTGACCAAGCTCAAGAAGCCGGTTGCCGGCTGGCAGGCCATCGGCAGCCCCGCGCCAGCAGAACGCATCTGGCACTACTGCGCAGTCGATCCGTTGACCGAAAAGGAAAAGCTGCTGCCGCGGGAAAGCAACCGGTTTCGGGATATCACGTTGCCCCCGGGGATGGCCAACTGGTTTGACCCCGGGTTTGACGACAGCAAATGGAAGAGTGGGCGCACCCCGATCGGGGTGGGCGTGTTCAAGGCGCACAGTCACGGTCTGATGTGGACGGCCACCCCCGACCACAGCTTCAAAAACAACTCCGACTGGGGAAACGGCGAGTTTCTCCTGATGCGTACGACCTTCGATGTGACGGATCTAACCAATGACTACTATCGTCTCAACATTTTGGCAGACCAAGGGTATCACATCTACCTGAACGGCCACAATATCCATTCATTTCCCTGGCTCGAACACTTCCCGAAGTATATCCAGATCATGCTCGGCAAGAATGAGATCAGTCATCTGAAGAAAGGTGCCAACACGTTGGCCGTTTACTGCAACGTGCGCTACGAAAAGGAAGGCCAGACCATGACGTATCACCCTGTCGGACAGATCGACCTCTTTCTCGAAGGCCTCAAAAAGAAAGAACTCGGCCTCACCCGCTAGATCAAAATGAGAAACATAAGACAGAATATGAAAGTTGAGACTATGAAAAATATGAAGTCACCCATGCCATTATCGATGTATTCCACGGTTGCCGGACTGTTGCAAGCTGTTAGACCACTTTCCAATGCGGCGCTTGTGCTCGCCATTCTAACGCTCAGCTGCGTGGCCACGGTGAGCGCCGCTGGGTCGGCACCCGTTCCACCGGATCTCACCCAAGGTGGCAAAAAGGATGCCAATCACGACTGGACGCTGGGGCCCACCGGAGCTCACGGCTGGATCTACGGTGCCAACGGCCAGACCGCCGCGGCCCGGCAGATTCTAGTGACCGCGGTTGACCCGGGATCACCGGTCGATGGCGTTCTGCGCGTCAATGACGTGATCCTCGGCGTGAACGGCAAGCCGTTTGCGGACGATGCCCGCATCAGTCTGGCCCGTGCCATTACGGCGGCCGAGGAAAAATCCGGCGTGCTGCGGCTGAGTTGCTGGCGCGATGGGCAGAGCGCCAGCGTGGAGCTGAAGTTGCCGGTGTTAGGTGCCTATGGCGAGACCGCGCCCTACAACTGCCCGAAGTCGCAGGCGATCTTCGAACAAGGCTGCCGACTCATCGCGAAGGAAGGCCTGAAGCACGCCGATATCCCGATCGACCTCAATGCGTTGGCGCTGCTGGCCAGCGGCAACAAGGAGTATCACCCGATGCTCGCCGACTATGCCAAAAAAGTGGCGGCATCGCTGCGTCCGGGCACCTGGACGTGGTATTACGGCTACGGGAACCTATATCTGGCTGAGTATGTCCTGGCAACCGGCGACAAGTCGATTCTGCCGGAACTGACTCGCACCGCGAAGGAATCCATCATGGGACAGAGTGCCGTTGGTACCTGGGGTCACGAGTTCTATGCCACGCCGAGCGGCAACCTGAACGGTTATGGTTGCATGAACCTGCCGGGACTCGTGCTTACCACCGGACTGGTGTTGGCGCGGCAGGCGGGCGTGAACGATCCTGCAGTGGACCGGGCGATCGACAAGTCAGCCAAGTTCCTGCGCTACTATGTCAATAAGGGCGCCATTCCCTATGGCGATCATCAACCGTGGCCCGGACATGAGGACAATGGGAAGTGTTCGGTCGCGGCGGTGCTTTTCGACCTGTTAGGCGACCGTGAGGCGGCGGAGTATTTCGCCCGGATGTCCACGGCCGCCTACTCCGAGCGGGAACGCGGACACACGGGAAACTTTTTCAATGTCCAGTGGGCTCTGCCCGGCGTGTCCCGCTGCGGATCACTGGCCACCGGCGCCTATCTCAAGGAGCAGAGCTGGTACTACGATTTGGCCCGCAACTGGAAAGGCGGTTTTGGTTATCAGGGGTCGCCGGTTGGTGAGGAGGAACATAACAAGTACACCGACTGGGATTGCACGGGCGCCTATCTTCTTTCTTATGCCTTGCCGCTCAAGAGCCTCTATCTGACCGGCAAGAGGCCGTGTTCGGTGCCCCCTCTGAATCCCAAGGAAGTGGCGGATGCCATTGCCGCCGGAAGGGATTACTTCTCCGCGACTGGCAGAAACGGTTTCTCCTACGATGGGCGCACAACCGAGCAGTTGCTGGCCGGCCTGTCGAGTTGGTCTCCGGCCGTGCGCAAGCGTTCCTCCCAGACGCTGGGTCAACGCGAGGGGGATTTCCTGCCGCAATTGCTGAAGCTGTTAGCCGGTCCCGACCGCTATGCCCGCTACGGTGCCTGCGAGGCGCTGGGCGGTTTGGGGCAGCGGGCCGACACGGCCGCGCCGCAGTTGCGTGGGTTGCTCAAGGATCTGGATCCGTGGATGGAATGCCTGGCGTGCAATGCCATTGCACGTCTCGGCCCGGAGGCCCGCAAGGCTGCGGC
>CAIQXC010000069.1 GCA_903875675.1 Akkermansiaceae bacterium | reverse complement strand
GACCGAGCGTTTGCACCCCGGGCAAATCCCAAATGCGGCGGGCGATTTCCACAATGTCGGCGCGGACCAGCGGTTCGCCGCCGGTGAGGCGGAATTTGCGAAACCCAAACTCGGTCGCGGCCGCCGCGATGCGCACGATCTCATCCGCCGTGAGATGGTCGGCCCGCTGCGCCCATCCTTTGTAACCTTCGGGCATGCAGTAAAGACAGCGCTCGTTGCAGCGGTCGGTGACCGAGATGCGCAGATAATCAATGTGACGGCCGAAGGGATCCATGAATGCGGGATGGTGGTGAGTCGCGGCGACCTCAGCCACCGACGCGCCCGACAAACGCACCGCAATCCCCGGTCCACAAGAAAAAATCAATTCACGCATGTTTATTCTTGAATTACTCGCGATTTCCAGAAGAATCACCGTCCGTGACGAGTACCGCCTTGTGATTTGTCACCCCCATGCTTCCACCAGCGATTAGCGCAACACCCCTTATGTTCACCTACGGAAAAACAGCCACCAACGCGATTGCGGTGATGAGTTACCTTGCGGCGACAGCGCCCCGCCGTGTCGGATCGGCAGTCATCGGCAAGGAACGGGACCTCTCGCCGGTGTTCACGGCCAAGTTGCTTAGCCGGCTTGCAAGCGCCGGGTATCTGAACAGCCAGCCCGGGCCGGGAGGAGGCTATGCGCTCACCAAGGACCCCGCCAGGATTCGTCTGATCGAAATCGTGGCATTGTTTGAGCAGATTGATGAGGGCTCGCGTTGTCCGTTTGGCGCAAGTTGGTGTGGCCACGGTGAGCCTTGCCCGCTGCATGACACCATCATCGACCTGGGCACACGGAATCGCAGGTTTTTGGAAGAAACCCGGCTATCGGTTTTCCAGCAGGCACCCGTGGCCAGCAAGCCGAAACCACGTAAATTAGCCAAGAAGCGGCCGCGACCATGATCAGCACCCTCAACCTCCGCGCCGCCGCGGTCGCGGCATTGGCGACCTTCCTGCTAGTGGCAGCGATCCTGCTGGGGTCACGGAATTTGGCGAATTTCGACCCGGCCTTGGTGGCGTATTTATTCGGTTGTATCTTCGCCTGTTTCGGGGTGGTCTATCGTTATTGTGTGTGGTTGCAGCGCCCGCCCACCTGGCGTTACTTCGCCCGCGGTTGGCAACTCTTTTTCTCCCGACGCATGGTCGTTTACGGGTGGGAACTGATGAAACATTTCGTCGGCGACCTAATCGGCCAGCAGTTTATCCGCAACCGTGGAATGACGCTTGGTTATGGCCACCGCCTCATGGCATCGGGCTGTTTCCTCGCCTTCGCCGTGACCTTCCCCCTCGTCTTCGGCTGGATCCATTTCGGCCTCAAACCCGGGGGCATCGACACCTACGAAATCTACACTTTCGGTTTCAAGACGGGTGAGTTCCCGCTGCACACCTGGATTGCGGAAGTCATTTTCAACGCCTTGAACTGGTCGGCCATGTTGGTCATTGCCGGGGTGATGTTGTTGATGCGCCGCCGCCTGACCCATGCCGGGCAGATTGCGATCCAGACGTTTGAAGGGGATTGGCTGCCATTGATCGTCCTGTTGGCCATTTCCGTAACCGGCCTTGGAATCACCCTCGACTACAAGTTCATGGGCGGCCAGGCCCATCAATTCATGGCCATCACCCATGCGATCACGGTCATTCTGTTCCTGATCTGGCTGCCATTCGGCAAGTTCTATCACATCATCCAGCGGCCGGCCCAACTTGGTGTCGCCATTTACCGCAAGGCCGGCACCGAGGGCCCGCCCGCCATCTGCCCGCACACCGGCGAAGTCTTCGATTTTAAAATGCATATCGACGATCTCAAGGATGTCACCGCGGAACTCGGCTTCGATTACACGCGCAACGACGGTACCTCCCACCTCGACTTGAGTCCACGCGGCAAGCGGGCCGCCCTCGCCACCGCCCATTTGAAAGCCCGCGAACAATCCGGTTCCTTCTTCGGTTAGTTCATGCACCACCGTGCCTTGCGCACCATCCCCACCCACGCCCATCCTCACCCCGATTCCGCTGCGTCCATTCTAAATCTCTCCCACCATGGCCACTCTGCCTGTTTCCGCCGAAAAGCTGATCGCTTCGTTCGGTCCGTCGCTCAATTTCCCTCCTCAGGAAGGGTTTCCCGGTCGTGATGAACCCGACGATGTGATCAAGACCCATTGCTGCTTTTGCGGCATGCAATGCGGTATCAAATTGCTGGTCAAAAACAACCGCGTGGTCGGCTTCGAGCCATGGGAAGAGTTTCCTTTCAATGAAGGACGGCTTTGTCCAAAAGGCGTCCAACGCTACCTGCAGAACAACCATCCTGATCGATTGATGGAACCCTTGGCGCGGGTCGAGGGAACCGGCTTCCGCCCCATCGCCTGGGACACCGCGTTTGACCAACTCACCGCCAATATCCAGCGCATCCAGGCACAACACGGCCCCGATGCCTTTGCCATGCTCTCCGGGGTTTCCCTTTCCAATGAAAAGAGTTACCTTGTCGGCAAGTTCGCACGCATCGCCCTCAAAACCAAAAACCTCGATTACAACGGGCGCTTGTGCATGGTCAGTGCCGGTGCCGGCAACAAAAAGGCCTTCGGATTGGATCGCGCATCCAACACCTATGCCGATCTCGCCCATGCCGAGGTCGTCGTCATTTGCGGTTCCAATGTGAGCGAAACTTTCCCGACGCTTACCCATTGGATCTGGCAGGCCCGTGACAACGGGGCCAAACTCATCGTGGTCGATCCGCGCCTCACGCCCATTGCCCGCACCGCTGACCTGCACTTGCCAGTCCGCCCTGGGCGGGATTCCGCCCTCTATGGCGCGATCCTCCACCAGATGATCAAGCACGACTGGCTGGATCACGAGTTCATCGCCAATCACACCAGTGGCTTTGAGGAAGCCAAGCAAGCCGTGGCCGACTATGATCTCGAATGGGCCGAGCGCATCACCGGCATTGCCAAGGAAAAGATCCTGCTCGCCGCCCAGTGGTGGGGCCCGGCGAAAACCAGTTTCCTGTTGCACGCCCGCGGCATCGAACACCACAGCAAGGGTGTGGAGAATGTGTTAGCCTGCATCAATCTGGTGCTGGCCAGCGGCCGCCTCGGCAAACCCTACTGCGGCTATGCCACCATCACCGGCCAAGGCAACGGTCAGGGTGGCCGCGAACATGGACACAAGTGTGACCAACTCCCCGGCAACCGTGACATCGAAAACCCGGAACACCGGAAGTATATCAGCGAGGTCTGGGGCATCGAGGAAAAGGATCTGCCCGGCAAGGGCCTCACCGCCTATGAAATCATCGAGGCCATCGACCGCGGTGAGATCAAAGGATTGCTCAGCATTTGCTTCAACCCGCTGGTCTCCCTTCCTAACAACAATCTCGTGCGCCGTGCTCTCGATAAACTCGAATACTATGTGTGCATCGACTTTTTCCTCAACGAGACCGCCCGCCATGCCGACCTGGTTCTGCCCGGTTCGCTGCAAGAAGAGGAAGAAGGCACCGTCACCACCGCCGAAGGCCGGGTCGTGCGCATCCGCAAGGCGGTCAATCCGCCGGGCAACGCCCGCAGTGATACCAGCATTCTGCTGGAAATCGCCCGCCGCCTCGGCGCCGGCAAACACTTCGATTTCAACTCGGCGGAGGAAATCTTCAACGAGCTGCGGGTCGCCTCGAAGGGTGGCACCGCCGACTACTTCGGCATCACCTATCAGAAGATCGAGGACCACATGGGGATCTTCTGGCCGTGCCCGAGTGAGGATCATCCCGGCACGCCGCGGCTGTGGGAAGACCGCAAGTTCAAAACCCCAGATGGCAGGGCCCATTTTCATGGCGTGCCCTACCGCGATCCCGCCGAAATCACCGATCCCGAATACCCCGTCATCCTAACCACCGGACGGGTCGTTTCCCAATACCTCAGCGGCACCCAAACCCGACGCATCGGCAAGCTGGTGAACCAATATCCGGAACCGCTGCTGGAAATCCATCCCGGCCTGGCGGCCAGCCTGGGCATCCGGCAACGCGAGTTGGTCAGGGTGGTGACCCGGCGAGGCGAAGCCGAATTTCCCGCCCAGATAGTTGAGACCATCCGTGAAGACACCGTCTTCGTGCCCTATCATTGGCCGGGCCGCAAATCCGCCAACCAGCTCACGTCAGGTCATCTCGACCCAGTGTCGAAAATCCCCGAATTCAAAGTCTGCGCCTGCCGTCTCGTGCCGACCGGCAAACAGGCACCCGCATGGGAGGAAACCAAGGCTTACGCCAGTCCATGATCACCACCACGTTTAGAACCGATCAGGAGTTCTTCCTCGATCCGCAGCGCTGCATCGGGTGCCACGCCTGTGAGATGGCCTGCGCCGAGTGCGAGACCAACGGCCATGAGCCGATGATTCAGGTCGATTATGTGGACCGTTTCCTGAGCCCGCAAACCTCGGTCCAACTGTGCATGCACTGTGAAGACCCGGTGTGCGCCAGAGTGTGCCCGGCGGACGCCATCATGAAGGATGAATTCGGCATCGTCCACTCGGCCAACACGGCGCGCTGCATCGCCTGCTCCAACTGCGTCCAAGCCTGTCCGTTCGGCGTGCCCAAGAAGATCGAACCGCTGCAACTCATGATGAAATGCAACATGTGTTACGACCGCACCAGTGCCGGCAAGAAACCGATGTGTGCCACGGTTTGTCCGAGCGGTGCCTTGTTCTATGGCACCCGGGTGGAAATGACCACCCGCCGCCCTAACAGCACCCCCGTGAACCAGTTTCGTTTCGGCCGGCAGTTGGTCAGAACCAAAGTCAACATCATGATGCCCAAAGGAGCCACCGAATTGGTCGTGGATGGAGAGGAAGCAAGCCCATGAATACACCCGAGTTACCGCCCAAACCCGCCTATGAAGTCGATTTCCCCATCGAGCGGGTCGAGGCCGAGCACGTTTCGCGGCGCGAGTTTGCCAAGTTCTTGTGTTTGGTTTCCGGTGGCATGGCGGCGGGCACGGGCTGGGTGGCGGTCAAGGACCGTTTCCTGCCGCCCTTCAAGTTAACCGGCGAGGTCCGGGTGTGTCTGACCCATGAGTTGCCGGTCGGCGGCACCCACCCGTTCCGGTTGGAGGGCACCAAGATGCCCTTTATCCTGGTCCGCCCGAGCGAACACGAGTGGTTTGCCTATGAGCAGAAATGCACCCACTTGTCGTGCGCGGTGTATTATTCGCCAGCCACAGATCGCATCGAATGCCCGTGCCACAAAGGGTATTTCGACGTGCGCAGCGGCAAGGTGCTGCAGGGTCCGCCACCGCGCCCGCTGCACCGCTTGGACGTGGTCGTCAAAGGGGTTGATGTTTTCGTCAGGGAAAGGAGCCAGGCATGAGCAACTTCCGCGAAGCCCAGCGCCAGGCGCACCCAAGCAAAACCAACACGCTGTTGTTAGGGGTGGTCTGTGTTCTCATCCTGATTCTGATCATGCAGATTTGGCTGTTGACGGCCGTCCTCAATGTTTCCCTCGAAGGAGTGGAAACCCTGAAATGGCCGGCCTTCATCGCCTCCACCCTACTCTTTCTCAGCGGCGTCGCGCTGCTGCGCTACCTGCCCAACCCGATCCGCCAAGCCAGGAAAGCCCGTGAGGCAGAAGCCGGCCGCAAGTCCCTGTGAATTTTCCCAACCATGAGCCAACCGCCATCGCCAGCCACCGCCATTTGCAACCCCGCACTCGAACGTCCATCACTCTCCACTGCGGATTACCTTCCCGAGTGGCGCCCGGAGGATCCGGTTTTCTGGGAAACCACCGGCAGGAAAATCGCCTGGAAAACCCTGTGGATCACCACCCTGTCGCTGATTTTATCGTTTGCCACCTGGTTCGTGATGAGCGCGGTGGTGGTTCGATTGCCGGGCATTGGTTTCAAGTTCACTGAAATGCAATTGTTCTGGCTGGCCGCCATGCCAGGCCTGGCCGGAGGCACGTTGCGTTTGATCCACATGTTTCTGATCCCGATCTTCGGCACCCGCAAGGTGATCGCCATCGCCACCTTGGCGAAGATCCTGCCCTGCGTGGGTCTGGGCTTTGCGGTGATGAATCCAGGCACGCCGTTCTGGGTGTTTCTTGTGTTGGCGTTGCTGTTTGGCATGGGCGGAGGCGACTTCTCCTCCTATATGCCAAGCACGAGCGTGTTCTTCCCCAAGCGCCTGCAAGGCACCGCGCTGGGCATCCAGGCGGGCATCGGCAACTTCGGCGTAAGCGTCACCCAATTCATTACCCCGTGGATCATCACCTTCGCCATTGGTGGCGGGGCGTTGGGGGTTTCCCAAACCTTCACCAAGGCGGGGAAAACCAGCCCGTTGTGGTTGCAGAACTCCGCCTTCTGGTATGTCCCGTTGTTGCTCGTGCTCGGCATCATGGCCTGGGTCATGCTGCGCAACGTGCCAGTCAAGGCATCGTTCCGCGAACAGCTTGATATTTTCCATAACAAGCACACCTATTTCTGTACCATCACCTATGTGATGACCTTTGGTGCGTTCGCCGGTCTGTCGGCTGCCTTTCCGCTATTGATCAAGACCGTCTATGGCGGCTTTCCCAATGCGCCGGACCCGCTGAAGTATGCCTTCTACGGTCCGCTCATCGGATCGGCTATGCGCGTGCTGGCAGGTCCGCTCACCGACAAGTGGGGTGGCGCGATCTTCACTCAGCTTTGTGGCTTCGGCCTCATCGTCGGTGCCGCAGTCCTCAGCTTCGGCGGCTTGTTGACGCCGACCTCTGTGGACCAGTTTCCGCTATTTGTGGCGGTGATGTTAGGGATGTTCTTCTTTACCGGGATCGGCAATGCGGCGACTTTCCGCCAGTTTCCAGTGATATTCGCGCATTCGCCGCGGCAGGCGGCGGGTGTCATCGGCTTCACGGCTGCCATCGCCGCCTATGGACCGTTCGTGTTTGCCACCTTGATTGGCCAAGCAAAGGGGATTTTCGGGTCGCCGGTGCCGTTTTTCCAAGGCGTGCTGGTCTACTGTATCGCCGCCACCGCCACCAACTGGTGGTTCTACGCCCGCAAGGGAGCGGAAAAACCTTCCTAGCAAAGCCACTCCGACTGTCATGCCCACTGTCCCGCTCGCGCACCGCCTTGTCACCCCAGGCCTTCATGCAGGCTCGCATCACGCCGCGCAGGCCGTCTGCGGTTTCTATGATCTGACGGTCGACGCCATTCTTCAGCAATACCCACACAACATAACAAAACGCGCAATATTATCATGGGCCATTCACCCACCATCATTTCACCGTCAGGAACTCCCATCACCGAGCGCACTGTCGGCGAGTTGGTCGCCGAGCGTCCCGGACGGTCACGCGTCTTCCAACGTAACAGCATCGATTTCTGCTGCCAAGGCGGGCGCACCCTCGAAGAGGCTTGCACGCTTATGAAGGTCGCGCTCGAACTCATCGTCGATCAATTGGAAGCCGAGCTTGCGGATCCATCCGCGCCGGGATTCAACCCGGCGGAGTTGACGCCTCACGAGCTTGCGGAATTCATCGTCGAGACCCACCACGAATTCCTCAGAGAGGAATTGCCCCGCCTTCACGCGATGGCAAAGCGGGTCGCCAATGTGCATGGCGGCCACACGCCCTCGCTGGTGAAGGTGTTTCAGATCGTGGTCAATGTGGAGGCGGAGTTGACCAGTCACATGGCCAAAGAGGAACGCATGCTCTTTCCTGCGGTGGCGGCGATGAGCCGGGGGGAAACCATGCCCATGCCGCTGGATGGCCCCATCAGTTGCATGATGTACGAACACGATGTAGTCGGCAATGCTATAGCCCATCTGCGGGAATTAACCCACGACTTCCAACCACCGGCTGAAGCCTGCAACACGTATCGGGCGCTGTTCGCGGGACTGGCGGACCTGGAAGAGGACCTGCACCGCCACATCCACCTGGAGAACTCGGTGCTATTTCCAGCCGCGCAGGCCATGATGATCTCATGATTTGCACTCATGGTGGCTGGGAAAACCATTCACTCGCATGCGGGCCAATCCGCCGGGCATGGCAGGCATCGCGCTTTAATCGACCCGGGCACCACGCCTTCCACCCCACCCATCGCCGCCGCGCCATGGCTCACTCCGATGCTTGACATCCGCGCCCGCTACGAGTTCGCCGACGTCGAACACAAGGATCCATTCAATGCCTTGACCGTGCGCGAGCGTCTCGGCGTCCAAAGCCAGGCATGGAATGGCCTGAGCGCCTTGGTCGAGGGTGAATTCACCGAAGTAGCGGGCGCGGACTACAATGCCAATGCCGGCCCGCTGGACTATCCCTATGATCGTGCCAATTCGACCATCCCCGATCCCCGCAATGCCGAACTCAACCAGGAGCTGCTGCAATACGAGGGCTTTGACACGACCGAGAAAGCAGGTCGCCAGCGGCTCATTTATGACAACGCCGCGTTCATCGGCAACGTCGGCTGGCGGCAGAACGAGCAGACATTTGACGCTATTTTCATATCCAACAGATGACGCATTCCGACAGGAACCGCCCGTGGCTCTCACCCGCAATCAGGATTCTACGCGGCTCGGGAAATTGACCGAGAAATGCCACTCGTCTGCGCCGCAATTTGCCACTTACGGCGACATATTCCATCGTTTGATAGAACAGGGGCCAGCCGGTCGAAATTCATGGCGCGGCACTCCCGTTGCGCCCGCCCGCAGCACCCGCCACGCGCCCGCTCGCCAGAACACGATGCAGACGAAGGAGATCGTCCTCGCTGATATCCACGAAGGTGTCGAGACTTCTCAAAGCCTCAACGATGTCCTCATGGGACGGTGTGCCCGGCAGTGCTGGAATGTCGAGCTGACGCAGGCCCGCCGGATATCGCCGCCACCCGAAGCACATGTTGAAGGCCACGGCAATGCAGATCATCAACACGCTGTCCACCAGCACCGGGATGATCACGAAACGGAAGCCCATCTCACGGATCGCGTCGCCCCCCAGCACTGCGGTGAGTGCCGTTGCGGTACCCGGCGGGTGGATGCACTTGAGTTGGTGCATCATGCCGATCGACAAGCCCACCGCAAACGCCGCGGCAAACTCGGGCAGCGGAATCCAGCGCGCACAGCTCACACCGATCAGCGCGGAAAAGACCTGTCCGCCAATCACCGGCCAGGGCTGGGACAGTTGACCGTGTGGCACCGCAAACAATAGCACTGCGCTGGCCCCCATCGAGGCCAGCACCGCCAGCGTGCCAGATAAATAGAACATCCGCTCGTTCACCAGGATCACCAACAGGATGGAAATCAAGCCACCTGCCATCGACACGATTTTTTCACGGTGGCTTACCGCGCTGAGTTCGATTCCAAGCAGGGAGTTCAACTGATTCATCTAGGACGGAAGGCATATTTGTGGCCTGAACGCTTGATTTATATCGCGGCACGACATAAATCAAGGACAGATGTCCACTGCCCGCAAACTCTCCGATGCAGATTACGCCCGCCTCGCTAATTTCCGCTACGCCTTGCGCTGCTTTCTGGAGTTTAGCGCTACCGCCGCAGCCCGACAGGGACTCACTCCCCAGCAACACCAGGCCTTGTTGGTGATTCGGGCCAGTCCTGCCGCCGCAGCGCACGTCGGACGCTTGGCCGAGCGGCTCCGGATCCGCCACAATTCTGCCGTCGAGCTGGCCAACCGTTTGGAGGCTTTGGGCCTGCTGACTCGAGAGACATCCACTACGGACCGCCGCTCGGTGGTACTCAAGCTCACGCCTGAGGGTGACACACTGTTGGAGGACTTGACTCTCGTTCACCGGCAGGAACTGCGCCAACTGCGGCCGGAAATTGTCGCTTTGTTCAACAGCATTGAGACCGCATGACGAGTTCCAGCCTCACCTACACTGAGGACACTCTGAGGTCCCCGTAGTCGCAGATTCTTGCCAGTTCATTGGGTGATTGCACAATCCTTGGATGCTAATCGATGTGACATCCCGAGAAATCCATGGCAGCAGCAAAACCCGCTGCCACAATGCTCACCCTTAGCTTATGCGCGGCCCTCAGTCGCCCAGATTGCGCCGCAGCAGGGCGTCCAGTTGCAGCGGGTTTACGGTGACGGCACTGCCCTTGACGTAAACCAAATCGAGACTGCGCCATTTTGCCAGAGTGCGGGAGAGGGTTTCGCCGATGGTGCCGAGCTCGCCTGCCAGCACCCGCTTGGTGCGGTCGAGGCGGATTTCGACGGGTGCCTCAGTGAGAGGACGCGGACATTGTTTGAGCAGCCAGTGGGCGAGCCGCGACTCCACATCCTTGAGGGTTAGATCATCCAGGCGGCCTACCAACTCGCGCAGGTGGAGGCTCATGGCGCCCAGCATGCGCAAGGCCAGCTCGGGGTTGCGACGCAGCAGGTCGTAAAACGGGATCTTCGGAACTAACAACACTGCCGCCGTCTCCACCGCACGGGCATTGGCGGGGTAGCCGCCAGCACTGGCCAGCGCCGCTTCGGCGAACGATTGACCCGCCCGGAACACGGCAATGACATGTTCCTTGCCCGCTGCGTTGACCCGATGCACGCTTACCGCGCCGCTCTGGACAACGTAAAAGCCCTCAGC
The DNA here is from genome assembly GCA_903875675.1 of Akkermansiaceae bacterium. GTDB lineage: Bacteria > Verrucomicrobiota > Verrucomicrobiia > Verrucomicrobiales > Akkermansiaceae > Luteolibacter. The sequence goes on along the minus strand of CAIQXC010000069.1, from coordinate 17,449 downwards.
GGGTCCGCCCTCGTGAAACAGGAAGTCACCCTTGGCCAGGCGACGCGGCACGCAGAGTTGAGCGACGCTTTCCAAGGCTTCGGGGGGCAAACCGCTGAAGAGTGGGCATGCGCGCAAGGTATGGGTATAGGCGGCTTGACGGAGAATTTTAGCACGCGGGGTGGTCACGGACGGGTTCTAGTCGAAGGCGGGAGCGCGGTCAAACTCACAAAAGTTTGACCTACGTCAAGGCTGGTTCCCTCCCGCCACGCCATCTTCACAGTGCGCATGGCGCTGCCGCCCTGCGGTTTCTATTTACCTAACAACCACAACCAATATCCAATCATCATGTTCTGCTTCCAATGTGAACAAACCTCCAAGGCAACCGCTTGCACCACCCAAGGTGTCTGTGGCAAGAACGACTCCACGGCCTGTCTCCAGGACCTGCTCTTGCACGCGGCCAAAGGCATCGCCCAATATGCATCACGCGCCGCCAGGCTCGGTGCCATGACCCGCGAGAGCGACCACTTCCTCGTCGAAGCTCTTTTTCTGACCGTCACCAACGTGAATTTCGACGACGAGCGCTTCCTCGGAGCGTTGCAGCGGGCCGTCACGGTGCGCGACGCCGTCCGCGGCGCTTATGAATCAGCCGCCCGTGCTGCCGGGCAGGAACCGGAGGATGTCAGAGGACCGGCGGCTTGGCGCCCGGCGGAGGATCTCGAAGGATTCATCCGCCAAGGTCGTCAGGTGGCCATCCTCTTTGATGCTGATCCGGCGGGACCGGACATCAGCGGACTCAAGGAGCTGCTGACCTACGGCATCAAGGGCGCGGCGGCCTACGCGGAACACGCCGCCATTCTCAATTATGAGTCGGATGAGATTGCAGCATTTTTCCGCGATGCGCTCGCGGCGCTGGCGGATGGCGGCCTCGGGATCAATGAGTGGCTCGGCCTCTGCCTGCGTTGTGGTGAGGTGAACCTGAAGGTCATGGAGTTGCTAGACGAGGCGCATACCCGCACCTTCGGCCATCCGGTGCCCACTGCCGTGCGTGTCGAACCGATCAAAGGCAAGGCGATTCTGGTTTCGGGTCACGACTTGAAAGACCTGGAAGCCCTGCTGATTCAAACCAGCGGCCGCGGCGTTCACATATACACCCATGGCGAGATGTTGCCGGCGCATGGCTATCCGACGCTCAAGGCCTATCCGCATCTGGTCGGCAACTACGGCGGTGCATGGCAGGACCAAAAGGTGGAGTTCGCGCAATTCCCCGGTGCAATCCTGATGACAACCAACTGCATACAGGAACCCCAACCAAGCTACATCGACCGCATTTTCACCGCCGGACATGTCGGCTGGCCGGGCGTCAAGCACGTGACCAACCGCGATTTCAGTCAGGTGATTGAAGCCGCCTTGACGGCACCGGGATTTGCGGAGGACGGCTCGGATCAAACGCTTCTGACAGGGTTTGGCCGCAACGCAGTGCTGGGCGTGGCGGACCAGGTGGTGGCCAGCGTCAAGAGTGGCGCAATCCGCCATTTTTTCTTGATCGGCGGGTGTGATGGTGCCAAATCCGGCCGCGACTACTACACGGACTTGGCCCTGGCGGTGCCGCAGGATTGTGTCATCCTCACCCTGGCCTGCGGGAAATTCCGTTTCAACAAGCTCGACTTCGGCGACATCGGCGGTATACCGCGCCTGCTGGACATCGGCCAGTGCAACGACGCGTATTCGGCCATTCAGATTGCGGTGGCGTTGTCCAATGCCTTCGGCTGCGGCGTAAACGATCTGCCGCTCTCGATGGTCCTGTCGTGGTATGAGCAGAAGGCTGTGGCCATCCTTCTCACATTGCTCCATCTGGGCATCCGCAACATCCGCCTCGGCCCCACGCTCCCCGCATTCCTGACACCCGCGGTGCGGCAGGTACTCGCGGATACCTTCAACCTCATGCCCATCGCCACAGTGGAGGATGATCTCAATGCGATTCTCCACCCGGCCGCGTGAGGCGTCAAGGATCGGTCGTTTCATGCCTTGGGCCTCCCCCGAAAATCGCATCCCGCGTTTCTTGTCCGGGCATGGAACATTCCGAATCGTAGCGGTCATGAGCATCATCCAGGTGTAATCACCAGCCTGCTTTAAATCATGACACAATAGTCTTGTATTTGTGAAGCCACCACGCATCCTCGCGTCACCCCGAACGGTACCCATGACCATGAATCTCAAAGTCATTCTCCTGTTAGCCAGTGCCGGCGCACTGCAAGCCGGCAGTTCCGATCCCGTGGTGCAGGAGCCTGTTGCGTCCGACTGCTGGATCACGCCGATGCTTGACATCCGCGCCCGCTACGAGTTTGCCGACATCGAAGGCAAAGACCCGTCCAACGCCTTGACCTTCCGCGAGCGTCTCGGGCTGAAAACCAAGGCATGGTATGGCTTCAGCGTTTTGGTCGAAGGTGAGTTCACCGAAGTGGCAGGCAGCGACTACAATGCGAATGCCGGGCCGCACGCCTATCCCTATGATCCCGCCAATTCGGCCATCCCCGATCCCCGCAATGCCGAACTCAACCAGGCGCTGCTGCAATACGAGGGATTCGACACGACGGTGAAGTTCGGTCGCCAGCGACTCATTTATGACAATGCCGCGTTCATCGGAAACGTCGGTTGGCGGCAGAACGAGCAGACGTTTGACGCGGTTTCGCTATCCAACAAATCCATCACTGGATTGACGCTCAATTACGCCTACCTCAACCGGATCAACCGGATCTATGGCGCGGAGGCGGACTCGCCACTCACGACCAAGCCCTTGTTCGACAACGTGCAGGACATCGCCGCCAACGTCAACTTGTTCAATGCGTCCTATACCGGCGTCAAGGGCGTTACGCTCGGTGGTTATGTCTATATTATGAACTTCCAGGATAAGCCGAATTGGGATAACAACACATTCGGTGTCAGCGCCAAGGGCGATGTGTTAGGCCTGACGCTTTATGGCGAACTAGCCTGGCAGGATCATGCTGGATTCAACTCGAACGACCAAGCGTGGTATGCTCATTTCAACGCCACCAAAAACTTCGGGACTCAAACCCTGGTCGTCGGCGTCGAAGAACTCGGCGCAGGGTTCAAAACCCCGTTGGCGACGGTTCACGTCTTTAACGGTTACGCCGACGCTTTTGCTAACGGCCGAATCGAGGGTAATCACAACGGTCTCACGGATGTCTATGTTTCCCATACCCTGCCGATTTTCTGGGGCATCAAATGGACCAACGTGCTCCATGCCTATGGCGACAACACCATTTCCACCGGCTACGGCTGGGAATATGATTCGGTACTGGTCAAAAAATTCGACGAGCACTTCACCGCGCTCGCCAAGCTTTCGGTTTTCGAGTCCGAAGGCGACGCCTTCGTGGGAAGCGCCGCCCTGCCGACCACCACCAGGGCCTCGATGGAACTCGACTACACGTTCTGATGCCCGCCTGCAGGTCGCGGAAATCTTTAGCCGGAATAAACAAAGAGTAAATTGGCGTGATTTACCTTGCGCGTCGAGTAAGCCCATGTAGATTGCAGCCACTATGAGTCATTCATCACCTATATGCACCCCGGCGGGAACCCCGATCAAGCAGCGGACAGTCGGTGAACTGGTTGCCGAGCGGCCCGGACGCTCACGAATTTTCCAAAGTTTGGGGCTCGATTTTTGCTGCCAAGGCGGCCGGACGTTGCAAGATGCCTGCGAGCGCAAACAGATCGCGGTGGATCTGGTAGTGGATCAATTGGAAGCTGAGTTGGCCGACAAGAGCGCTCCGGAATTCAACCCGGCCGAGTTGCCGGCGCACGAACTGGCGGAATACATCGTTGAGACCCACCATGAATTCCTGAGAGAGGAGTTGCCGCGCCTCCATGCGATGGCAGAGCGGGTTGCCAATGTGCATGGCGCACACACCCCATCACTTGTCGAAGTCTTCAAGATATTCCTCGGTGTGGAAGAGGAATTGACCAGCCACATGGCGAAAGAGGAACAGATCCTTTTTCCGGCGGTGGTTGCGATGAGCCGGGGGGAAGTTCAACCAATGTCGTTGGATGGGCCGATTCACTGCATGATTCACGAGCACGATGAGGTAGGGAATGCGCTGGCTGTTTTGCGGGACTTGACCGGTGGTTTCCGCCCACCCACCGAAGCATGCAACACCTATCGGGCACTGTTCGCTGGTCTGGAGGACCTCGAAGACGATTTGCACCGGCACATCCACCTGGAGAATTCCGTGCTGTTTCCCGCCGCGCAGGCCATGATGGTTTAGTATTCCGTTTGGCCAACACCGAGACCGGCAGTGCAACGCGAAGCCGAACCCGAATGGCAACCCGGGAGTCAAACCCTCGACCTGATTTCGCAATCAAAAATGGATAAAGACAAAAAGCAACCCGTCGTGTCCCGCACACCGATCGACACCCAGGCTTTTCCATACGTCCGCATCGCTAAACGGACTTATGCCAAAACATATGACTGATCCACGGCGATTGCGGGAACTGCGGACGGTCGAGGCCATGCTCGCATGTTATTGCCGGGGGGCGCACGGCGGTTGCGGTCTGTTGTGCGAACATTGCAACGCCTTGTTGAACTACGCCGCAACCCGGCTGGAACGATGCCAGTTCGGGTGCGATAAACCCGTGTGTGCAAAATGTCCTGTTCACTGTTACCAACCTCGAATGCGGGATCAAATCAAACAGGTGATGCGTTACGCCGGGCCGCACATGCTCTTGCGGCATCCCATCCTCACCATTCGTCACTTCGTTGATGCCCGGTGCTCGCCACGGCCGAACAGTAGCTTGTAGCGCACACCAAGGATTGTCACACCGGCTTCGCTCATGTGGTCGCGCAGGTTCGGGGGGTGAAGATCTTTCAAATCCTTATGGGATCTCACACTGACTCCACTCCATTCCTGATGGATGAGGTTGGTCCTCTCTAGCAATGGCCCCGAGATCCGCTGCCGGTAGTTCTCTATCTGGCGGGGCGAGCAGCGGCAAGTGCGCTTCGGATCGCCATAGTATCCGCACGGGTGCGGATACCATTTTCGGTGACATCAACATGAAACTCCATAATACATAGAAGCCGCCATTTCTGCGGCGGAGGGTTTTGATTGCAGCACAGAATACGAGTCACGCCACCAACGGCCGGATGCGTTCGAGCGCATCGGCCTGTTCCTCGCGGGCGGTGGCGAGGTCGTGCAGGTGTTGGAGGTTGAGCCAGAATTCGGGAGGGGTGCCGAAGTACTTGCCGAAGCGCAGCGCGGTGGCGGCGGTGATGCCCTGACGGCCCTTGATGATGCAAGTGATCCGGCTGTGGGGAAGGCCGATATCCTGGGCAAGACGGTACTGGGTGATGCCCAAATCGCCGAGCGCTTCCTTGAGCGTCTCACCGGGATGGGGATTGTGAAGGAGTGGGGCGGTTTTCATGGCGGGTTCAGTGGTAGTCTTCAATGCTGACGTTTTCGGGGCCTTGCGCACCCCATGTGAAGGTGATGCGCCATTGGTCGTTGATGCGGATGGCGTGGCTCTCCTTGCGGTCTCCCAGCAAGGGGTGAAGGCGGTTGGATGGCGGGAAGCGGAGAGTTTCAAGAGTGGGCGCGGCGGCAAGCTCGCGGAGCTTGCGCAGCGCCCGGTCCTGAATGTCGGGTGGCAACTTGCGTGATCGCTGGCGGTTCCAGATTTTCTCGGTTTCCTGGTCTGCAAAGCTTTGAATCACGCGGGGAAGATGATCCTATTTACGGTTTTCGTCAATAGACAATTTTTCCTGTATGGGATCAGAGTACTCCGATTCACATCCATTACCGATGCAGCGCCTCCAGCACGGCTTACAGGTGGGATTCCGCAACACGGAGGAGTGCGCGGGCGGTGCCTGCGGGACGGCGGTGGCCTTGTTCCCGGATCTGGAGGGTGCGGGGGCTGATGCCGATGAGCGCGGCAAAGGATAGAGGTAGGGCGGTCGGTGAGAATGGGTGGATAAAGTCAGAGTCCAATAGATGACGGAACGGCGGTTCTTGGGCATTTGTTTCCCGCGATTCATTTGCCGGACCACTCGGAGAGCGATCCGTGAGAGTGGGATGAAAATATCCGAGACCAATGGGTGACGGAAGGGCGGCACTTGGGCAAGATATGCGGGGACCCTCATGCCACCAAAGCCAGTCCGGAAAAATGCGCCGATCCGCTTTTTTCTGCAGGATGGCGCCAGTCATCACCGTAACCGACACTCCCGCGCTGCGACCACCGCCGCACCGAGGAGGTCAAGCGCGGCGTTGAGATCTTCGAGCGGATCAAGGTTCTCGGTCAGACAAAGAAGTAGAATGCGATACGATGAAAAAGACATTTATTGTTAGCTCGTGGATATTGGTCACTGCCCTGGCGTGCGCCGGGGAGCGGGTTGGGCTGTGGCCGGAGGGGAAGATCCCGGACTTCCAGCCCCAACAAATCGCGGCGACCACCCAAGAGGTGAATGCGCCGGGATTCAAGGTGGCGGAGCATGCCATGCCGTATCTGGACTGGTATGAGGCTCCTGCGGAAAAAAACGGCGGATGCATGCTGCTCATTTCCGGCGGCGGATATCAGAGTTGCTGCGACGGGATGTGGATTGACCGGGTCGCGAAAAAGCTAACCGAACTCGGGTTCGTTTGCGTGAACCTCACCTACCGGACGCCGCGCCCCCAAGGGCTGCCGATCTATCAGAGCGCGTGGGAGGACGGCCAACGCGCCGTCCGGCTCGTCCGCAGCGAGGCACAAAGACGCGGGTTCGACCCGGAGAAGATCGGCGCGTTCGGATTCTCCGCGGGGTCGCACTTGACGGTCCTGCTCGGGACGAGCGCGCTCACACCGGCTTACGGGGCGGTCGACGACCTCGACCGGCTTCCGTGCCATCTCAACTGGGCGGTGCCGATCTACACCGCCTATGCGCTGACGGACGGGCTCACCGGCCCCAACACGCGCGACGGCGACGCGATCGACGTCAAGCTCTCGGATGCGTTCAAGTTCGACGCGAAGACCTGTCCGATGGCCCTCTTCCACGGTGGGACGGACGCCTATTCGCCGAACGGTTCCACGCAGATCTACCGCCAGCTCCGCAGGATGAAAATCCCGGCCGAGATCCATCTCTTCGCGGACCGTCCCCACGGTTTCATGGGCGACCCGGGCAAGGGCGAGAACGGCACCGCCTACGACCACTGGCTCGACCGTGTCGCCGAGTTTCTCCGCCAGATGAATTTCGACGGGCGTCTTGGCGCGGAAGAGGATCTGATGGCCCGTTATCCAAATGACGACGCGCGCGGTGAATGCCGCAAGGAACCGCTCTGGCCGGAAGGCAGGATGCCGGATGTGCAGAAGAACCAGTGCCAGCCTTATCTCGAGTGGCACCTGCCGAAGGAACTCAGAACGAAGGCGATTCAGATCATCTACTCGGGCGGTGCTTACGGGGGCAACGACCCGGACGGGTTCGAAGTCGCGCCGGCACGGCGTTACCTGAATGAAAAGGGCATGACGGTCGTGACGATGAAATACCGCACGCCGCGCCCGCAGGGCGGACTGGCCAAGCACACGACGGCGTGGCAGGATTTGCAGCGTGCCGTCCGGATCGTCCGCAGCGAGGCTGCGGCCAAAGGGCTCGATCCCGAGCGCATCGGCATCATGGGGTCCTCGGCCGGCGGCCACCTGACACTCATGGGCGCGACCAGCTCGAAACGCAGTTCCTACGCGCCGATCGACGATCTTGACAAGCTGCCCTGCAACGTGCGGTGGGCGGTCGCGATCTATCCGGCTTACGCGCTCACCGACGGCGCGGATTCCCCGAACGCCAAGGGCGGCAACGAGGACGACGCCAGGCTCGTCCCCGAGTTCTCGTTCGACCTCGCGACCTGTCCGATCCTGTTCCTCCACGGCGATGCGGACGGTTGGGCGGCGATGAACTCGGTGAAATGCTGGGAGCAGCTTCGCCGGATGGGAATCCAGTCGGATCTCCACACGCTGGTCGGACGCGGGCACTGCTTCCAAGGGAAGGCCGCCCCGGAGACGGGCAGCTACACCTGGATGGGGCGCATTTGGGAATTCATGAACCACGAGGGGTTCAACAAGTAAACAAGCAATCCCACCGACGAACGCGCCGCCAACCTGGGCGCCATTCTCGCCACCCAAGCCCACTGGCTCACCGAGCGCCTGCTAGACCGTCAAGCCTGCGACTTCGAAGTCGGCGGCGGATTCACCGAGCGCCTCTACCGCGCCCGCACCAAGAAACCGCCCGGCCCGGTCTGACCCCAGTCCGTTCAGTCCGTTCACACAAACAACTTCCGGTCCAACGACCGATACTGGATCGCCTCCAGGATGTCCTGCGGGCGGATGTTGATAGAGCCTGCCAGATCCGCCAGGGTGCGGGCGACCTTGTGGATCCGGTCATGGGCGCGGGCGGAGAAGCTCATTTCCTCCATCGCCTGTTCGAGATAGCCGGAGCTTTCCGCGTCGAGCTGGCAATGTTGGCGGACTTGGCGCGAGGTCATCGCCGCGTTGGTGGAATGGCCGGACTTGCGGAAGCGTTCGTGCTGGATCCGGCGCGCGGCGACCACCCGCTCGCGGATTTGCGCCGACGACTCGCCGATGTTGGTGTTAGATGAAAGCTCGCGGAAATCCACCAGCGGCACTTCCACATGAATGTCGATCCTATCTAACAAAGGTCCCGAGATCCGCTGCCGGTAGTTTTCTATCTGGCGCGGCGAGCAGCGGCAAGTGCGCTTCGGATCGCCATAGTAACCGCACGGGCAGGGGTTCATCGCCGCCACGAGCATGAAGCTGGACGGAAAGGTCAGTGATCCCGCCGCCCGGGATATTGCAACGAGGCGATCCTCAGACGGTTGGTGGCTTTCAGTACTTCGGAAATCTCTATGTCGCGGACTCACGATGCGAGCGTTACAGATCGAGCGCGGGTGGCATCGGGAGCGAAAAGGCTAAGCGCCATGCGGCACTGTGACGCTTTGTCGGGGCCTGGGTGGCTGAGAAAGGAGTGATAAAATGTCGGCGCATCCAGTGACACAATTACAGGTTCGGTTCACCCGGTTGACTTCAAAGCCGCCACGGCCTTCCGGCCCAGATCACCCACGACATCCGTCAGGTAGCTCCAATACGGTTCCGTCCCGATCGTGTCGCGCACGGTGGCAGCGGGAAGGAATCGTTGCATTTCCTTCCTGAAGTCCGCACGCAGTTGCGGCTGTATTTTGAGGGCTGCGATTCGTTCCTGAACCGATGCGATGAACTCGGCCTCCGTGCGCTGATGATCGCGAATTTTAAAGGGGATGAGCTGCGACGGGAGTTCGATGCCTTGCTGGACCAACCAGGCGATGTCCCAGAGGTCGCGGTTCTTGAGTCGGTTCTCGCGAAAAGCGAGTGCGATGATCTTGTCTGCCAGAATCTCTTCGCGGCTCTGCGCCTGGAGAATGAGACCCGCTGTGCCGAGATCGATGCCATAGAGATTACGTAGCATCATGGGACGCGCGTCGTGGCTGGGAATGGCGCAGATATCGAGGTGAATGCGTTGCGCGGCCAGATGCTTCTGGCCGGGCCGTGTCTCAATGGTGAGTTTCCAAGTGGAGACTTTACCGCTGGCTTTGACAGGCTCGCTAACACTAACGGGGAGGCCGTAACGGGTTTTCAGCCGTTCCGTGAGCACACGTGCGAGTTCGGTGAGATCGCTGCGCTTGAAATCGCTGCCGCCAGTGAAGTCGAGGTCCTCACTCAGCCGCGACGAGCCATAGCAGGCCCTCAGACAAGTCCCGCCGATGAACGTGAGGCTTCTGAGCAGGCCGGCCTCGCTCATCTCGCGAAGGATGTCGTGGTGTAGCAGTTCCTTTTCCACCACGGGCCGCAGTGAGGCGAGTTCCCCAAGGGAACGCAGCGCTTCGGTCACGAGCTGATCAAACAAGCTCACGCGCCGCCTCCTCATCCACGAGTTCCATGCTGCGGCGCGTGGCCTTCATATCGCGCAGGGCTTGCCTCACAGAGGCTCGCCAAAGATGACGATCAGGGTCGTAGATCAGTTCGTCGCTCACGTCGTTAGGACGCTGGGCGGTATGCACGAACTCAATATGGCCGTGGTCACCGCAGTCCACCACATGACTGCGCCCGGAGGTCATGAGGCTGATCCAGTTCATCGGCACCTGCGAGATTACACCCGCATCGCTGAGGACGGTCTCCAGACTGATGTAATTGAACTCACCTGCCCGCAGTCGCGCTGCCGTGTGAAAAAGCAGGTGTCCCGCCAGGTAGTTCGGCACGGGATACAAATAAATGCCCCGGCAGACGCGCTTCAGCAGACCCGCCTTCGTGGCCCGCGAAAGCAACACTGCCAACTGCCCACACGCCGGCACCACCGCCGCCAGATCCGAAGTCGCAAAGACACAGTGCTCCCGGTCCGCGAGTGTGCGGATCACCTGAGTCAGCTGCTTGAGAGGTTGCACGGCTCTGACTCTACAAAACATTGCGAAAAGTGCAATGTTTTGTTTACCCGATCCAAACATTCGTCTTCATTCGTGGCATTCGTGGTGAAAATTCCAAGAGGGAATTCAAGAAAACAATTTCCGGTCTAACGAGCGGTATTGGATGGCTTCCAGGATGTCCTGAGGACGAATGTTAGTCGAGCCCGCCAGATCCGCCAAGGTACGGGCCACCTTGTGGATGCGGTCATGGGCCCTAGCCGAAAAACTCATCTCCTCCATCGCCTGTTCGAGGTAGCCGGTGGCTTCCGCATCGAGCTGGCAATGCTGGCGGACTTGGCGCGAATTCATCGCGGAATTGGTGGAATGCCCACATCGACGGAAGCGCTCGTGCTGGATTTGCCGCGCAGCGACCACCCGTTGGCGGATAACCTCAGACGCCTCGCCGACGTTTGTGTTAGATGATAGTTCGCGGAAGTCCACCAGCGGCACTTCCACGTGGAGGTCGATCCGATCACGGAATTTGCAGTTTTCATGTCGGCGGCCAGCCCTACTACTAAGCCATCCACGTACTAAAATGCCAGTTTCTTCCCTACGCAACCAAATCACAGAAACCCAGAAAATCCGCTCCGATCTGTTAAAGTGGAAACTCGTCTTGGTGTCTGGAATAGGTGCCGTCGGATTGGGTATCCAAGAAGGGGCGGGGCATAACGAGATTCTGCTCGGCCTAATTCCACTTGTCTGCGTGTATGTCGACGCCCTTTGCGCTCATCTCTCACTGAGAATTCGGGCGATCGGGGTCTTCATGGCGATACATCCCACCGACATACCAGACGAGAAATACGCCCAGAGCTACGAAAGATTTATCAGACGCTGGACTCCGGAGAAGCGTCTGGAAATACTTGCCACAGGCGGGAAAGGCGCGTCAGAGACCAAAGAAGAAATAATGCGACAGCGGGCTGAAAGCCGCTTGGAGTCGATAGCGCTTCGCTGGTCAACTGTACTACTTTCGGCTCTGGCCCTTGGTTACGGAATCCTGATGATGTGCCGAGGCACCCACCCTGCGGGCCTTGCCGGGGGCTTGACTCCGTTCGTGCTGATGGCCTCGGGTGTCATTGGCATGATAATCTCGAAATTGATTGGTTGCTTTCACGACGCCCGGGGTTCCGTCATTCGTTATGAGGCCGCCAAACACCTCAAATTACTACGCGGTCGGCAGTCTCATTGCGCACAAGGGGACCGAAATGGAGAGACGGAGACCAGTGATTGAGGCAGCCAAGCCCATCGAAACAATAACCTAACAAACAATCCGCTTATGACAGCCAAACTCGTTTCAACAGCTCTCTTTCTCTGGCCCATGGCCGTCTTTGCCAACACTGCACCCACTCCGGTCGTGGTCTCTGCCACAATGCGGGCGGGCACCACGCTGATGGACGTGGTTTACCGCGTCAATGATCCGGATGATGCCACGGTCAAGGTGCGGGCGCTGGCCTTCATCGGTGGCACTCGCTCGTTTGCCAACGTGATCCGTCCGATGACCTTCAAGGAAGGCACAGCGACCAACGTGGGCGATGCCATCATGTCTAATGCGAACCACACGCTCACTTGGGACGTGGCGGCGGACTGGAACATCGACGTCGGGCAAGTGACGTTTGAAATCCTATGCCGGGATGGCCGCGGGCTGCTTCAGTTCGACTGGGTCACGATTCCCGCCGCCGGAGGCCAGCCTGCGCTTACGATCAGCAAGGATGCCCCTACCAGTGCCAAGGTGCTAGATGCACTGTTCTGGCAATATGCCTCCGGCGATCCCGGTGTGAGCCTCGCCAGCGGCGTGCTCACAGGAACGGCTGCCAGCGGCAATTTTGCGGGTGTACAATTGGCCAACGGTGCCACCCCTCAGACCTACGGCCTGCCGTACCTCTGCAAACAGATGAACCTGGATCCAGCCGCTTCCGAGGACGTAGCTTATGCCAGCGTGATCGCCCGTGCCGGATTGCTGAACACCGATGACTGGCATGTGGTCAATCGGCCTTATGCGGGAACATGTATTATTGTTGGTTGGGGAGACAATGCGGATGGGCAGATCACGATTCCCTCCGGATTAAGTGGGGTTACGGCCATCGCTTCGGGGAGTGGTTTCAGTTTGGCCTTAAAGAGCAACGGCACGGTCGTCGCCTGGGGGAACTACGCAACTCAGATTCCCTCTGGGTTGATAGGAGTGAAGGCAGTAGCTGCAGGAGTTTCCCATTGTTTGGCTTTAAAGACTGACGGAACTGTTGTCGGTTGGGGGTCCAACATTTATGGCGAAACGACGATTCCCACCGGCTTGACCGGAGTGACGGCTATTGTCGCAGGATTTGGTAATAGTTTGGCACTGAAGGCTGACGGAACCGTAGTCGGCTGGGGGTCTAACACTGCCGGTCAAATGACGATTCCCACTGGCTTGACCGGAGTGGCGGCAATTGCTGCAGGATTTAACTATAGTTTAGCTCTGAAGACTAACGGAACAGTTATCGGCTGGGGGGATAATGTATGGGGGCAAATTTCGATTCCCTCCAATTTGACTGGCGTGATTGCCATATCCGCAAGAGGTTATAATAAGTTAGCTCTTAAGAACGACGGAACAGTCGTCACATGGGGAAGCGATTTAAATGTGCCATTGCCATTAATTCCTATCGGGTTAAGTGGGGTTACAGCTATCGCTGCGGGAGGTTCTTTTATTTTTGGTTTACCGCACTGCTTGGCACTAAAAACCACCGGAGCTGTGGTCGAATGGGGCGATAATTCTAGCGGCCAAACAGCGGTTCCCTCTGGGCTAATCGGGGTGGGGTCAATTGCTGCGGGCGAGAACTTCAGCATCGCGCTGAAGCCGAAGGCTCCATGAAGGGTGAATAGTCAAATCCTCAGCCCCATCGCATGATGAAGACGTCAACAATTGAACAGTATTTCCGCGCCAGTTCTGCCCGTGACTATCGCCTGACATGTTATTTGGCGCATTTGTGATACTGAAGCTTTCTTGATCAATGAGATGTACTTCTTTCATGCTGGTTTGTCTCCGTCTGTGCATGCTGGCGCAGGCCGCGCAGGTGCACGTCATCGAGACCGCCGTGAATGATGCGGATGGCTCGACGCTCAGCGCGGTTGCAGTAAACCAGTATGCGGAGATCGGCAGCACCTACACCACGGTCACGGCTCCTGCCATATCGGGTGTCTATCGTTTTACACACTGGACCTACAGCGGTACTCCGGCTACGTCCTATTGCGATGCTTGGGGCCGGTCGCAGAACCCGATCTCGTTTTTATTGTTAGTTGCATCCACGGCTACCGCGCATTACCTGCCGGCCACTCGTGACACAGATGGCGACGGTCTGCCCGACTGGTATGAGATGGAGTATTTTGGAGATCTGACCCGCGCTGCCAGCAACGACAGCGACGGTGATGGGATCACCTTGCTGGCAGAATACACCAATGGCACTTCTCCGCTCTATGCCAATATCACGCAGGAAGGCGGCGTGGTATGGACAGACTCGGGCTTGGTAACCTGCAATCTTGCCGGTTACGCCACCTACACCCTGCGCAGCGTGCCCGCGGACACGGTGAACCAATCCGCCCCAGTGCCACCGGGCACGGTGATCACGGTGCCAGATCTATCCACAAACCCATCCTTCGCATACTGGACGCTGGATGGTGTGCGGCAGAACGACGCATGGGGCCGAGCCTTGTCCACCTTTAGTTTCTCCATGGGATCATCGAACCGCGAAGCAGTGGCCTATCTGCTGACAGGCGACAGCGACGGCGACGGTGTGCCGGACGCTTACGAGCAGAATTACTACGGAACCTTGGCGAACAGCGGCGCGTCTGACACCGATGGTGACGGAATCACTTTGCTGACCGAATACACAAACGGCACTTCCCCGATTTATGCCAACAGCACGCAGGAAGGCGGCGTGGCGTGGGTAGATTCGGGCTTGATCACCTGCAATCTCACCGGCTATGCAACTTATACGTTGCGTAGCGTGCCAGTCGGGGCGGTGAACCAATCCGCCATTGTGGCACCGGGCACGGTTATCACGGTGCCAGATCTATCCACAAACGCGTCCTTTGCTTATTGGACGCTGGATGGCGTGCGGCAGAACGACGCATGGGGCCGTGCCTTGTCCACCTTCAGTTTCACCATGGGATCATCGAACCGCGAAGCGGTGGCCTATCTTCTAACTGGCGACAGTGACGGCGACGGCGTGCCGGACGCTTACGAGCAGAATTACTACGGGACTTTGGCGAACAACGGTTCGTCTGACACCGATGGTGACGGAATCACCCTGCTAGCGGAATACACAAATGGCACCTCACCGATTCAAGCCAACAGCACGCAGGAAGGCGGCGTGGCGTGGGTGGATTCGCCGTTGACGACGGTTGTTCTGCAAGCGAATATCGCGGTCGAGCAACCCACAGGCACCAGCCTTGCCGACGGCGAATCTAGCAGTTTTGGCTATGTTGCGGTGGGGAGCACGGCGAGCCGCACCTTCACCATCCGGAATGTCGGCGGAACGCCTCTCACTGGCTTTGGCATCACTCTGACGGGCACAGATGCTGCCATGTTCTCAGTGATAGCCAGTCCTACGGCACCGCTGTTGCATGACGGCAGCACCAATTTCACGGTTCAGTTCGCCCCGACTTCGACCGGACCTAAGACTGCTGCCCTACATATTGCCAGTAATGACGCCAACGAGAACCCTTTCGATATCATACTAACAGGAAACGACGTTGCCGCCAGCCCCTTCGAGGCTTGGATGAACGCCGCAAACATGCCGGCGGAATCGGCGGGTCCGCTGCAATCGCCGTATGGCGATGGGGCGGTGAACCTACAGAAATTCGCGTTCAACCTCGATCCAACCCGAGCGGACTCGCGGCACCTGCTGGCAGGCGCGGGTGGCACGGCGGGTTTGCCGGGGTTCACCAAGGGTGCGAATGGTCGTCTGCGCCTGGAATTCATCCGGCGCAAAGTGTCAGGCAATCCGGGTATCACCTATAGGGCGGAGTTCTCTACGGATCTTGTCAGCTGGGTCGATCTAACAGGATTAGCGACGGTGACGTCGATCAACGGGACATGGGAACGGTTACTAATCGAAGACGTACCACCTGCGGGTGCCAAATCGCGTTTTGCCCGTGTGATGGTCAAAGAAAATGCGGCCACAGCGGGTATGGTTCCGCTGATCGTGGTGGAACAGGCGGGCGGGATCGGAATGATCGACGGCATCAGCAACCTAGACGTTGGCGCGGCAGCAACTGGAGCACAGTTAACGATGACGTTCACCGTCAAGAACATCGGGACGGCTGATCTAACTGGTTTGGACCTGAGCAAGGGCGGAGCGAACGCCGCCGAATTTACCCTCGGCACCCTCGGTGCCA
This sequence comes from Akkermansiaceae bacterium, assembly GCA_903875675.1. Taxonomy (GTDB): domain Bacteria; phylum Verrucomicrobiota; class Verrucomicrobiia; order Verrucomicrobiales; family Akkermansiaceae; genus Luteolibacter. Next base: position 1,619 of record CAIQXC010000069.1, on the reverse strand, counting down.
CCACCCTGGCAGCAGGCACCAGCACCACCTTCACAGTTATTTTCACGCCCAGCGTCACCGGCCTGCGGACAGCCGCCATTCACGTCGCCAGTAACGACACCGCTAGCGGGCCCTTCGACATTAGTCTCATAGGCACCGGCACGGCCACCGCCTTGCAAGCCTGGCGCCAAACGAACTTCGGCAGCATCGACAACAGGGGTGACGGCGAGGACCTTAACGACTTCGACAAGGACGGAATCCCGAACCTCATCGAATTCGCCTTCGGCCTGAACCCAATTCAAAACAGCGCCGGACTGCTGCCGCTGCCTCAGCGCACAGGCAACAACTTCGTCATCAGCTTCGCCCAACCTGCCGGAGTCAGCGGCATCACCTACGGCGCGGAATGGAGTGAGACGCTTCTATCAGGGAGTTGGATGTCGGTTGCCGATTCCGGAATGGCCCCGCAACACACCTTCAGCGTGCCCATCGGCACCAAAACGAAACTCTACATGCGACTCAAGGTGGCGAGTCCGTAACACCCACCGAACGAGAGTATCATTCATCATTCGCTCCTCTGATATTTCCGGCACTGCCCAGTGGCAAATAGTTATCGCCGGTCACGACGTGTTTGCCGGTCTGTGCTTCGAGGTCCAGGCGCGCGCGCTGGGAGATTTTGCCACCGCTCTTGGCGGCACTTTTATTTTCTGTTAGCCCAGTGGCATTGGTGGTCTCAGCGATCTGGCGGGTGGATAGCTCGGCGAGCGCGGTGAAGATGAGTTCGGCTTCGCTCATGTGGTCGCGCAGGTTTTGGATTTGAAGCCCCTTCAGATCCTTGTGCGCTTTGACGCTGACTCCGCTCCATTCCTGGTGAATGAGGTTGGTGAGGATCGCGTATTCTTCGCCTTTCTTGACCTCGTGGTCGGCCCAGTAATCAGTGAGCTTGTTGCGGGTTTCCTGCCCGGTCATGCGTTGCTGGATCCACTTCTCGCTGCGACCGTGTTTCTGCCAGGTGCTACGGGCGCGTTCGAGGGCAAGCGCGGGATCAGACATTTCCTGCATCCGTTCGTAGCCGACCTTGGCGAGCCAGAGTTTGATCGGCTCGGCCTTGGGGCTGGGAACACTCTGAACGAGTCGCAGCAAAGTCTCGGCATTGGCGACATCGGTGAGGTAGCTCTTGCCGTCAGCGGCGGGCAATTTCAGTTGGTTACAATTTGTAACCAACTGACTTCCTTCCTTGGCAAGACGGTTTTTCAGCACCTTCCAGTAGTTCCGGGCGGCTTTGTAATCCGGTTGCTGGGTGAGGACCTGGACGATGTCCACGACCGAGAAAAACCAGGTTTCGGTCTTCTCATCGTAGAGGCGGCGGATTTCACGCTCCTCGAAGATGGCGGGGATGATTTTCATAGGAAATGGGAGTCAGGAAAAGAGCTTGCGGTCCAGCGAGCGGTACTGAATGGCTTCCAGGATGTCCTGAGGACGGATGTTGATAGATCCTGCCAGATCCGCCAGGGTACGGGCCACCTTGTGGATGCGGTCATGAGCGCGGGCCGAAAAACTCATCTCCTCCATCGCCTGTTCGAGGTAGCCGGTGGCTTCCGCATCGAGCTGGCAATGCTGGCGGACTTGGCGCGAATTCATCG
>CAIQXC010000068.1 GCA_903875675.1 Akkermansiaceae bacterium | reverse complement strand
CTCTTGTGCCAGGAAAAACTCAGGGGGTGGATTCACCTGCCAGAAGCCGTCGGAGCTCTTGGCCAGCTCGAATTCCACGAATTTGAGCTGAGGTTTACCCGGGATGCCGGTGGGATCGAGGCAGACGAGGGCGATGGATCCGCTACTCGCGTCGGACTCCTGCTTGACGATGCTGCGCAAGACGTCCGGCGCAACGAGCAAACGCCACGGAAGCTTCACGGTTTGAGGGTCAGCGACGGCGGCTTCGGCGGCCTGGAGTCGCTCGTTCCAGTTCTCTGGCAACACAGCCTGCAGGCCGCCTAACAAACCGAGCATGACCGGCAACTGATGTTTGGCGCAGGCGTCGAGGAAGCGGCGGGCGAGCGCTTCGGGTTCGAGATGGCGCAACTCGTCGGGCGGCAGCGCGGCGCTGATCGCCTGGCGCATCCGCTCAGTCGCTTGTTGTTGGATGGCGTCGAGCTCGATCGCTTGTTGTTCGAGCATCCAGGCTTCGAGGGCGCTGAGGCGTTTTCGCAGGCCCGGGGCATAGCCGACGCCGGTATTTTCGAATGAGGCAAGGACCGGAGCGGGCAGCCAGGTTTCGCCGCGTTTGACGAGGGCCACGGCGAACACGCGGAGACGGCGGGGATCGAAGCCGCCGGCTTTTCGCACCAGCACAGCGGCGAGGTTTTCGTCAAACTTGGAGCTACTGGCCTCCAAGGTGCCCTGCCCCAAGTCGGAAGCGCTGCGTTCGAGGCGGCGGGCGATTTCGCGGCGTTTCGGCTCGTCGGTATTATCGGTGAGGGCGGTGTCGGTCCCGGGTTCAAGGTTGAGCTTGCCAGCTCGCACCTTATCGAGAAATTCGACGGCCACTTGGGCCGGTTCACGGGGACCGGCCAATGCCACCACAGGCAACGCAAGCATCAGGTAAAGCGCTTTCACTGGCGCAACCTATAGCTGATGCGCGGCCCCTGCGAAAGCCCGGATTGCAGGGAAATTTTGTCGCCCTATTCGACGACCCGCAGCAATTCCGGGAAGGCCCCGGGCACACCGGCGAGGCGCGGGGTGGCTTGCCAGCCGTCATTTTCGCCGAGGCTGCGCTGGAGGAGGCGGTGGAGAAATTCCGATCGGTTTTTTGGATCCGCAAGGATCGGGTGCAGAGGGTCGCCCTGCGACTGGGAGTCCAATTGCCAAGCGTGCCGCAAGCGAATATCAACCATGCCTTTGCGTTCCCCCCATTGGAGGCACTCGCCGCCCCGCAGGTCGGCCAGCCAGACGCCGGATTTATTGGGGCGGGCGATCCACCAACCTCCGGCAAAAGCGGCGACTCGCTTGGCATTGGGGTCGTCGGCCACTGTGGCAAACGTCTGTCGCTGGCGCGGGAAAACCGTCCAGCGCAGCGCCGTGGAACGCCACTCAAACACCGATCGGTAGCCGACCCAGACATCGTCGCCGCACTCCGCCATACCGCGCCATAGAAGCAAGTTACACGAAAATGGAGATTCCATCCGGCGCTCACAGGTGATGCCACGGCGGGCCAAATCCTCCGAAAAACCGGCCGCCGCCGCCCACTTGGCCACCCCTGCGAGCACCAAATAGCCGCCACTCAGACCCACGCCCCACCCCCAGCGGCGGCGGCGCTTGGCTTGCTCCTTTTTGCTCCGCAACCACACCAAACTCAACAACATCACCCCCATCGGCAGCGCGAACAAACCATCGCCCCGATCTAGCAACCAAATGCCAACCCTCGGTCCCGGATACGGCCAAAGCACTTGCACGCCGGGCAGGCTGAGGGCATCAACCAGCAGATGGACGCCCCATGCCAGGGCCAAAAAACCACCGGCTTGGGCTCGCGTCACCTTCGCCTGCCGCCACAATTTGGCACTGCTGCGGGGCAACACCAACAGCAGCGCCAACATCACCAGAGGTGAATGGCTCGCAGCAGATACCTGGGCCAACCTCCCTGAAGTGGTTAGAAATAGCGCCAATAGCGCATCTAGCAGGTCAGGAAATATTCCCAACAGCAAGCCCCAGCCCAACGCCCGGTTGCCCAGTCGCTTCCCGAACACGAGCTCTCCGAGCGCGGCTCCCACCGCTGCATGCGTGATCCAATCCATCCCCCGCGAGCATCCTGCCCCCGCTCGATTCGTCAACTGGAAACTCGCGACGAAAGCGGCCAATCGGCAAAGCCACCACCCGGCAACGCCCAAGCTAGCGGGTTGACAATCCACCGCCACCGCGCATACTCGCAGGCCACATGAGTTCACTAGCCATTTTGCAAACTGCGGCCTTGTTGTTGGCTGGCACGCTCGTCCCCTGTATCTCGGCGCAAGCCATCGACGCCCCTCCCACCCGCGTCTTGGTCGTCACTGGCGGCCATGGCTTTGAGCGCGACCCGTTCGTGCAACTTTTCAAGAAGACCCCCGGCATCGTCTTCACGATGGTGGAACACCCACAGGCGCAGGCCCATTTCAAGGCGGAGGCCGCCAAGGACTACGATGTGGTGGTGCTTTATGACATGTGGCAAAAAATCGATGATACAGCCAAGGCCGACTTCACCCACCTGATAGCCTCAGGCAAGGGACTGGTGGCCCTGCACCACTGCCTCGGCGGCTATCAGGACTGGCCGGAATACGAGAAGATCATCGGCGGCTTGTACTATCTGCAAGCACGCGACGTCTCCGGCACCCAAAAACCTGCGTCCACCTATCTTGAAGGCATCGACCTCAAAGTGAACGTGGTGGATCGCGAACACCCGGTTACTGCGGGGGTATCGGCAGAGTTTACCATCCACGACGAGAGCTACGGAAAATTCAACGTCCTGCCTGACTCCCATCCCCTGCTCTCGACCGACGCCCCCACCAGTGACAAAGTCATCGGCTGGTGGCGTACCTATGGCAAGGCCCGCGTCGTTTACCTCCAGGGCGGTCATGGCCCTGAGGCCTACTCAAATCCAGAGTATCGCAAATTGCTCACCAACGCCATCCGCTGGACCGCCGGGCACAAGTGATCGCGCCATCGCCCGGACGCACAGCGAAATTTTGATCGTGATTCAAGGCACTGATGATTCACGGGAACTCATCATCCCCATCTCCCAACCCGTGAACATGGGAATCTTGGGGAGGGAGCGGGGCTTTGGGAGGACGCAGAGGATTTGACGCAGGAAACCTTCCTGCGGGCATGGGACAAATTCGGGCTTTATGATTCAGAATTCCATGCCACCCGCTGAGACCGATGGTTCTTTGAATGGCTCCTGTCAGTTCATTGTCAGAAAACCTATTTCTTGTCGCTTTTCCCTTGTAGGTGCAACTGGCGGACAGGGTGGGAGAGTGTCCGATGGCGCGGCTTGGCTCGTATTCATGGGCATGGGTGCGTCTCGGGGTTTTGCCGGTCGCGCACGGTGAAGCACGCAATCACGGCCGATTTTATGGAATCCTCATGGAATTCCCCAATTCTGTCGCGGACTCGGGCCGGGGTCTGAACCCCTCCCTCTTCGTTGGCGTGAGTTGTCGATTTCGTTGGCATCTGGTCATTTCGGTGGTTTGGGCGGCGCTGGATGAGGCGTTGCGCCCGGCTCGGCTCAGTGGACTCCCTGTGAAATCCGCCATCCGTCATATAGGTGCCATATCGCCGCCGACGATCAAGGTCATTTTTCAAGCTACATGGTACTTGCGGATTCGTCGCCGAGAATGCACGTAGGGCACGTTCATCGTAAGCGTAGCCCCAAGCACCGTACGAACTTTCTGGCT
>CAIQXC010000067.1 GCA_903875675.1 Akkermansiaceae bacterium | reverse complement strand
TGGCCATGCAGCAGCCTGCCTGATGCCGAAGCTTCGTCCCTCAGGAAGCGAGGCCCACTGCCCTCGCTGGATGGATTGCATTGGCTATCCGGCCGGCTGGCATAGGCCGGGACGAAGCAAGAAAACGACCGCCTCCCGGGGGAGCGCGGTCGTGAAAAACAGCGGCGGCGGACGATGCTTCAGCCTTTGCTGGCAGCTGTGCGAGCCTTGCGGATGATGCTGGCCACCGTTTCCGAGGCCTTGGCACCCACCGATAGCCACTTGTCGGCCTTTTCCAGATCAATGCTGAAATTGGTGCCTTCGACGAGTGGGTCGTAGGTGCCCAGTTGTTCGATGTAAACGCCGTCGCGGCGCTTGCGGCTGTCCACAGCCACGATTTTATAATAAGGGCGGTCTTTGGTCCCTTTGCGATTGAGTCGGATAGCTACAGCCATGATGGTGCGTCGTTTCAGTGAGCCCGGAAGCGGGGTCGAACCGGAAGTTGAAAGAAGATCGCTGGCTTGCCAAGCGAAAAGCACAAGTTTTTTTAGAAAACGGAAATTTCTAAAATTCTTTGGTGGAATGGTGTCAGGATTCAGTGGGGGCTGGACAGTCGATCAAGCTGGAGAGGCGCCGCTCGAGGCTGGCGAGGGTGGCGGCATCGGTGACTTGGTCGCCTAGGCTGGTGGTGATGTAGAGGGTGTCCATGGCCACGCCTTTTTCGGTGCAGATGCGGGCGTGGGCGGTATTGAGGCCGTGCTGGTTGATGGTTAGGAACAGGTCGTGGAGCAAGCCGATGCGGTCGAGCGCCTGGATTTCCACGGTGGTACAAGTCGGGTGGAGGTTATTGCTGACGTAGGCTTGGACGGGAACGGCGATGTCCGACGTAGAGCGGGGCTTGAGGGGCTGGGCTCCGCGGTGCAGGTAGCGTTCCGGCTCATATTTTTCGGCCTGCAGCAGGGTGTGGAAGCCATCAAGAAACTCTTTACGGAGGGAGGCATCGGCGACGGGCTCGAAGTCGGTGGTGCAGACGTGGAAGATATCCACGACGATGCCGTCGCTGCGGGTGAAGAAATCCGCTGCGAGGATATTGAGATGGCGGGCGGCGAGGGCGCAGCATAATTTTTCCAAGAGCAGTGGCTGGTCGCGGGTGGCCAACACCAATTCGCTGTAGCCCTTTTCGGCGTGGTCGATCCACTTGATGCAGTGGGCAAAGGGTGCCGAAGGATCGCTCTCGCGTTGCAGGAAATGCCGGACGCTGCGCACTTGGGTGAGCACATCACTGGCTTGGCGGAAGGCGAAGGCGGTGGCGGGCATGCGCTCGAAGTGCTGGTCGACGTCGGGATGGTAATCCGGGCGCATCAGGTGGAGCACTTCGTCGCGCAAGGCGAGCCGGTCGGCATCGAGCTGGCGCGAGTACTCGGCGCGCCCGCCGCCATCAAGGAAGCGGCGGGTGGAGGTGTAGAGCTGGAGCATGAGGCTCTCTTTCCAGCTGGTCCAGGATTCCGGCGAGGTGCCGTTGGAATCGGCAAAAGTGAATAGGAAAAGCGCGTCCAGATAGCTGCGCGATTTAACGATGGACGCAAACTCTGCAATGACTTCCATGTCCTCCAGATTGCGCGCCGTGGCGGTGCGCCAAAACGTCAGATGATTGTCCACCAAAAACATGATCATCGAGCGCCGCGGACCCCGGATCTGCAGGCGGTTGCAGAGACGTGAGGCGAGCATCGCCGAGCCGTCGATGTGCTCGCGGACGTTCTCTGCGCGGCCCGAATCGTGCAAAATCACGGCCAGATAGAGCGCGTACGGGTCCGCAATCTCATGAAACAGGCGCCGGTAAATTTCCCGCTTGGGGACGGACTCTGCGACGAGTTGGTCGAGTTCGTCGGCGCAACGCAGCGTGTGTTCGTCGGCGGTGTAGCGGTGAAAAAACTCGTGCTGGACGAGGCAATCGAGCGCTCCGAATTCCGGCAGATAGCGCCCGAGAAACCCGACGCGATGCATTTCCCGCAAGCAGCTCGCCACCTCGCCTTTGCGTTCGAGAATGGCTTGGAATGTCTCGCGGATCGGCTTGGAGCAGCGGAAGTTGCGGTCGATGTCTTCCCAGTGGTCTTGGACGAGTTGGCGGATCTGGGGGCTGAGCCGCAGATGGCGCAATTGGCAATGTTGGAAGAGCCGCATGAGGCGCGAGGGATCGTCCTTGAAGATGGCTGGATGGGCCGGATGGATGCGACCTTCGCGGGCGATGAATCCGTCGAAGTCCTCCTGGGGCTTGCGTCGGAATGTTAGGAACGAGCGCAGTCCGCCATCCGGGCGGTCTTCCTGCTCGATTTGGAACACCTCCATGAGTGAGCTGGTGAGCTGGTGGAGATTGAGGGTATGGCGGTAGTAGTCGCGCATAAACGCCTCGGTGCGGCGCAGGATGTCGCGTTGGGGATATTCGAAGGCGGTGGACACCACTCCCTGGAGTCTGAGGGTGAGTTGGTCAGTGGGGGCCTCGGTATGGTAGTGGAGTTCGTTGCGGACGCGGTGGAGAAAATCCACCGCCGCTTCGATTTCACAGCGGGCGCTGGCGGTGAGGCTGGCGTCGGCGACGAGGCAGGCAAGATCCGGGGTGGCGCGTTTGACGCGGCAGACCCACAGGAGGTTGTGATAATCGTCGAGCCCGCCACAACTCTCCTTCACATTGGGCTCCTGCAAAAACACCGTGCCGAAGTGCTTCTGGTGGCGGCCCCGCATCTCCTGACGCAAAAATTCACACAATTCTGCCTGGCCCTTCGTTAGGCACTCGCGGCTGAATTTCTTATCAAACCGGTGGAACAACTCCGCGTCGCCACCGATCAGGCGGGCGTCGATAAACGAGGTTTTGAGGTGGGAATCCGCCGTGGCAAGGGCCAGACACTCGGCGATGGAACCGCACAGATGGCTGGTTTTAACACCTAATCCGCCAAGTGTGTCGATGAACTCTTGAATCGCGGCCTGCTGGACGGCCGATTGTGTTTCCCGAGCCACAGCCAGCAACACCATGCAACGGAGGCTCGAACGCGGACTCAGTGCAGCGCGTCCGTAGTTGCCAATCGCCACCAGCGCCATCGCCGGAAGCTTGCGATCCTGAGACGCGAGGGCATTGCCAAAAAACGCCCCGAGCACGGTGTCGAACGCAGCGGCCCTGGCCCGGACGATTTCCAGGCCACCGCCACCGTGTTGATGGCGATGCTCAATGCGTTGTTCCTCGGCGGCGAGCCACACCTTGGCGAAGACTCTGCGCTCCTCGAGACCACGCTGGGTTTGAAGTGCCGTGTTGAACGCGTGCCGGGCATTGGCATCAGTGGGCTGGAGTGGATCCGGCATAAAGGCCGGAAGAATCAGGCCTGCCCGAAAAAAATCAAGCAGGGATTCATCAGGGGTTATATTCGCGTCCCATGGGCGGGAAGCCAATTAGAAATGGGGCTTTGGTTCTGCATTGTTTCCTTGTTCATTGGAGCGGAATCGGCGATACCCCCTGCACGACGTGCGGTGTCGCGCCTGCGTCGCCGCCAGAGAGTTTCCTGCAGTTCCAACGAACTAACAGCCATGTCCATCTACGGAAAAACCGCCAGCAATGCTATCGCGGTCATGAGTTACGTCGCCGCAGCGGCACCGCAGCGTGTGGGCTCGGCCCTCATCGCCAAATCGAGGGACATTTCGCCAGCGTTCACCGCCAAACTCATGACCCAACTGGCCAGTGCGGGGTACCTCAGCGGGCAACCCGGACCTGGGGGCGGTTACACGCTTGCCATGGACGCTGATCAGATCCGGCTGATTGACATCGTGATGTTGTTTGAGCAGGTGGACACCAGTTCACGTTGTCCATTCGGTCCGGAGTGGTGTGGCAATCAGGCCCCTTGCCCGTTGCATGAGAGTATTGTCAGACTAACCGAACACAATCGCCAGTTCCTCGAACAGACCCGTCTCTCGTTTTTTCAGAAAAATCAGCGGTTTGAATAAAAAAACCAAAAAAAATGAAATTAGGGCTTGCAAGGGTCGCTGAGGTCCCTAAGTTCGCCGCCCCACATCGCAACTCGCCGCCGCAAGCAACGGCGCGGTTTGCCACATCAGGGAAAATTTATCGGGTGCAGCACCGGAAAAAAGGCTCCTGCGAGGAATCTCGCTGGCGCACCGGTTTGTCCCCACGGGAAAATCAGAACCACGCAGGAAATCATGCCGACCATCAATCAGCTCGTTCGCAAGGGACGCCTCACTCCGGCCGAAAAGTCGAAGTCACCCGCACTTGTGAACTGCCCACAGCGCCGAGGAGTTTGTCTCCAAGTGATGACACGTACCCCTAAGAAGCCCAATTCGGCGCTCCGAAAGGTGGCTAAAGTGCGTCTAACCAACGGTTTCGAAGTCATCGCCTACATTGGCGGCGAAGGCCACAATTTGCAGGAACACTCGATCGTATTGGTCCGCGGCGGCCGCGTCAAGGACCTTCCGGGTGTCCGTTATCACATCGTCCGCGGCTCGCTCGATACCTTGGGTGTCGATAAGCGCCGCCAAAGCCGCTCCAAGTACGGAGCCAAGCGTCCGAAGCCGGGCAAGCCAGGAGCGGCGCCCGCGCCGGTCAAAGGCAAGAAGAAATAATCCACCGCCAACCAAACCGCACCTCATACCGCCATGCCACGCCGCAAGCGAGTCTTTACCAAGCCCGACCGTCGCGATCCCCGCTACGACAGCCCGCTCGTCGGTCACCTCATCAGCAAGGTGATGCGATCTGGAATGCGCTCGCTGGCGCAACGGATCGTCTATGCCGCCATCGACCGTGCCAACGAAGGCATCGACACCGTGGATCCACTCGAAGTGGTCACCCGCGCCGTTGAAAATTCCAAACCGCGCGTTGAGGTGAAGAGCCGCCGCGTGGGTGGTGCCACCTATCAGGTACCGCTGGAAGTGGCCCCTGATCGTTCCGAGTCGCTGGCGATGCGCTGGCTGGTCAATTATGCCCGCAATCGCAAAGGTACGCCGATGCATGTGGCGCTGGCCAATGAGATCAAGGACGCGGCCAACAACCAAGGCAGCGCGGTGCGCAAACGCGACGACGTGCACAAGATGGCGCAGGCCAACCGTGCCTTCGCCCATTTCCGCTGGTAACCAGCAGCTACGGCGAATTTTCCCATCGACTCAGTTCCCACTTACCCAGACCCGGTCCCCCTTCGTGAATCCAAACAGTCCAAACCGTCAACATGTGCTTGAGCGCACCCGGAATATCGGGATCGCCGCGCACATCGATGCGGGCAAGACGACCCTCACGGAGCGGATCCTTTTCTATACCGGGATGATTCATAAAATTGGTGAGGTGCACGATGGTGCGGCCACCACCGATTGGATGGAGCAGGAGCGCGAACGTGGCATCACCATTACCTCCGCTGCAGTGACCACCGAATGGTGGCAGCGCGCCGAGGAGGGATCCGTGAAGTTGTTTCCCGAACAAAAGCACCGGATCAATATCATCGACACCCCCGGCCACGTGGACTTCACCGCCGAGGTGGAGCGCTCGCTGCGAGTGCTGGATGGAGCGATCGTGGTTTTCTGTGCGGTGGCCGGGGTCCAGCCCCAAACCGAAACTGTCTGGCGCCAAGCCACCAAATACGATGTTCCGCGTATCGTCTTCGTCAATAAGATGGACCGCACCGGCGCAAATTTCGATAGCGTCTGTCATGAGATGAGGGAGAAACTCGGTGCCAACGCCGTCCGTGTCCTCATCCCCATCGGTGCCGAAGACCAACTCATCGGCCAGATCGACGTGGTCAACCAAAAGGCCGTCTATTTCTCTGACGACGACAAACTCGGCTCCACCTACTCGGTCGCCGAACTCGATGGCGAACTCGCCGATATCGCTGCCAGCGCTTACGACGAATTGGTCCACGCCGTGGCCGACGTCGATGATGAGATCGCCGACAAGTTCGTCCACGAGCAGCCAATCACCGCCACCGAACTCAAGCAAGGTATCCGCCGCGCCACCATCGCTAACAAACTCGTTCCCGTTGCTGGCGGTTCGGCTTTCAAGAACAAAGGCGTCCAATACCTGCTCGACGCAGTCGTTGACTATCTCCCCAGCCCGCTGGATATCCCACCGGCTCAGGGCATGGACCCCGATAACCGCGAGCGCGTCATCGGCGTCCTGACCTCCGACAACGAAAAATTCGTAGCCCTTGCCTTCAAGTTGTGGGCAGACAAATACGTCGGCAAGCTGGTGTTCTTCCGCGTCTATTCGGGCATGGTAAAGAAGGGCGACACCGTTTACAACCCCCGCACACGCCGCAGCGAACGGGTCGGCCGCCTGATCCAAATCCAAGCCAACGAACACAAGGACATCGACGCTTGCTACGCCGGCGATATCGCCGCCTTGGTCGGCCTCAAAAACGTCACCACTGGCGACACCCTGGCAACCCCAGGCCACGATGTGGTGCTCGAACCTCCCACCTTTCCCGATCCGGTCATCTCGATGGCCGTCGAACCTAAAACCAAGGCCGACCAGGAAAAGCTCGGGCTGGCCTTGGGCCGCCTGTCCGAAGAGGATCCGACGTTCATGGTGAAGACCGACGAGGACACCGCCCAGACGATTATCTCCGGTATGGGCGAACTCCACCTCGAGATCATTATCGATCGCATTCGCCGCGAGTTCAAAGTCGCCGCCAATACCGGCGCACCCCAAATCGCCTACCGCGAAACCATCACCAAACCCGCAGACGGCGATGGCAAACTCGTCAAGCAGTCCGGCGGCCGCGGCCAATACGGCCATGTGGTCCTCAAGATCAAGCCTAACGAAAAAGGCAAGGGGCTCACGATTGAAAACAAGACAGTCGGCGGCTCGATCCCCAAAGAGTATATCAACTCAGTCTTCAAGGGCGTCACCGAATCCATGACCAACGGCGTCATCGCCGGCTATCCGGTCGTCGACGTCGCCGTCGAAATCACCGATGGCTCGTATCACGAAGTGGATTCTAACGAGAACGCCTTCACCATGGCCGCCATCTTCGCCATGAAGGACGCCTTCAAGAAAGCCGGCCCAATTTTGCTGGAACCCATCATGGCCGTCGAAGTCTCCACCCCGGAAGACTATCAAGGCGACGTCATGGGCGACCTGAACCGCCGCCGTGGCCAAATCGGCAACTCGGAAACCAAAGGCCGCCTAACCATCGTTCACGCCAAGGTGCCGCTCAAAGAAATGTTCGGCTATTCCACTGCGGTGCGCACGCTCTCATCGGGCCGCGCCTCCTACGCAATGACCCCCTCCCATTTCGAACAAGTCCCCAATAACGTCGCAGATTCAATCGTCAACGACCGTCTCGGCTAACAGATCCTCCCACGTCCTCACCCCCACACGCAAACCGCCACCCCCTCCTCCACCATGGAAACTCAGAAAATCCGCATCCGCCTGCGTGCCTACGACCACCGCGCCATCGACCGCTCGGCTCAAGAAATCGTGGAGACTGCCAAACGCACCGGGGCTCGCGTCGCAGGTCCCATCCCGCTGCCCACCCGCATCGAGAAGTTCAGTGTCAATCGTTCTGTCCACGTCAACAAAAAGTCAGCCGAACAATTCGAAATCCGCACCCACAAGCGCCTCCTCGATATTGTCGATCCGACCGCCCGCACCGTCGATGAGTTGAAGAAACTCAACCTCCCCGCCGGCGTTGACATCACCATCCGCATCTGAGTTGCCCTCCGCTGCGTCCCCGATCCCCCTATCCACAATCTTCCATCTCCCTCCACGCCATGTCTCTCGGAATTTTAGGCAAAAAACTCGGCATGACCCGTCTGTTTGACCAACAGGCAGGCAGCATGATTCCCGTCACCGTCATCGACGTGTCCGGTAACACCGTGCTCCAGGTCAAAACCCCCGACACCGACGGCTACACCGCCGTGCAAGTCGGCTTTGACGACCAAAAGGAACATCGCGTTATCAAGCCAGATATGGGGCGCTTCAAGAAAGCCGGATCCACGCCCAAGCGCTTTATCAAGGAATTCCGATTGGAAAATGGCACCACGCCACCTGCGGTGCATCCAGGTTTGGAAGTTTTCACGGAAGGCCAGTGGGTTGATGTGATCGGCACGACCATCGGCAAAGGTTTCCAAGGGGTTTACAAACGCTATGACTTCGGCGGCCTCAAGCAAACCCACGGGTCCATGATGCATCGGCGCACCGGTGCCATCGGTTGCCGTTCGACCCCGGGCCGCGTCTGGAAAAACCAGAAGATGCCCGGCCACCACGGCCAGACCCGTGCCACCGTGCAAAACCTCAAAATTGTTGGGATTCGTCTCGAGGACGGCGTGATCCTTGTCTCCGGCCCGGTTCCCGGTGCCACCGGCAGTTATCTCACCGTCCGTCCCGCCAAGAAAAAGACCGCTTGAGTTCCCGCGTGCTCCCTCTGAAACCTTTCACACCGCTTCCCAGTCATGTCCGCACAGACCTTCACCATTGAAGACGCCCAAGCCGCCAACCTCGTGTTAGCTGGCGTCGAAAAAGGCCGCCAAGCAGTCCACGACCTCGTGACCGCCTATCGCGCCAACCGCCGCACCGGCTCCGCCTGCACCAAAACGCGTGGCGAAGTGTCCGGTAATAATAAGAAAATCTTCAAGCAAAAGGGCACCGGCAACGCCCGCCACGGCGACAAGCGTGCTCCAATCTTCGTCGGCGGCGGCGTGGTCTTCGGCCCTCGTCCCCGTGACTATTCCAAAAAAGTCCCCAAGACCGTCCGAAAGCTCGCCCTGCGCCGCGTGTTGGGCGATCTGACCCGCGCCGGCACCATCCGCACGGTGGATTCCTTCACCATTCCAGATGGCAAGACCAAGTCTTTCATCTCCGCGCTGTCTGCCATCACTCAGCCCGATAAGATCCTCGTCGTCGGTAATTCGTTTGACGATAATACCTACCTCGCAGGCCGCAACGTCAGCTGGGTCCAGCTCGTTACTGCCAGCGACCTCAACGTCGAACAACTCCTCCTCGCCAACTCCGTCATCCTCGTGGGTGACGCCCTCACCACTTTGGCCCATCGCACCGCCTAAACCCCGGACCCCTCCACCCGAAGACCATGAAAGACATCTACCAGGTCGTTACCAACCTTCATCTTAGCGAAAAGGCAACTCTCCTCCAAGAGACGAACAACGAAATCGTCCTCAAAGTGGACCGCCGGGCTAACAAGCTTGAAATCAAGCAGGCCGTCGAAACATTGTTCGGTAAAAAAGTCGACTCCGTCCGCACCGCCAATTGCCTCGGCAAGGCACGCCGCCGCCGCCGTGCCGATGCCGGCCGCACCAATCACTGGAAAAAAGCCATTGTCCGTCTTGTAGCAGGCGAGTCTCTCGACCTCGTCTGAGTCGCACCTCTGATGCAGCACACGTAACCTCGAACCGTTCCGCGAGTCATGCCCCTGAAAAACTTCAATCCCATCACTCCCTCCGCCCGCTACAAGTCCCATCCCTCATTTGAGGAAGTGACCAAAAGCAAGCCGGAGAAGAGCCTCATCACCCCGCTCAAACGCTCCGGCGGCCGCAATAACACCGGCCGCATCACCTGCCGCCACGTCGGCGGTGGCCACAAGCGCCATTATCGCATCATCGACTTCAAGCGCCGCAAGCATGACATGCCTGCCACCGTCATTGGCATCGAGTATGATCCGAACCGCACCTGCCGCATCGCTCTCATCCAGTACGAGGATGGCCTCAAAAATTACATCCTCGCCCCGGTCGGCCTCGAAGTCGGTGCTGCAGTCATCGCTGGCGAAAAGGTCGCCCCCAAGACGGGCAATGCCATGCCGCTGCGCTGCGTGCCGCTGGGTACCTCCATCCATAACATTGAATTGCTCCCGGGCAACGGCGGCAAGGTTGCTCGCTCGGCCGGCCAGCAAGCCGTCCTCTCCAACCGCGATGGCGGCTGGGCCCTGGTCAAAATGCCTTCCGGAGAAATCCGCCGCTTCCACGAAGCGTGCTTTTGCACCATCGGCCAGGTCGGCAATCGCGACCACATGAACGAAGTTTCAGGCAAGGCCGGCCGCACCCGCTGGATGGGCGTTCGCCCAACCGTCCGCGGTATGACCATGAACCCGGTTGACCACCCCAACGGCGGTGGCGAAGGGAAATCCAAATCCGGCGGCGGTCGCCAGCATCTGCTCAGCCCATGGGGCCACGCCAAGGGCCAGAAAACCCGCCACGTCAAGAAGACCACTTCCATCTTTATCGTCGAATCCCGCCACAAGAAGTCATAATCCACTTCGCCCGTTCCTCACGACCCGCATTCTAACGCACCGATCCCCATGCCCCGCTCACTCAAGAAAGGCCCCTTCGTTGATCAAAAGCTCCTCGCCAAGATTGACGTCGTCGCCGATGCCGGATCCGACCGCAAGCCCATCAAAACCTGGAGCCGCAAGTCGATGATCACCCCCGACTTCGTCAGCCACAACTTCGCCGTCCACAATGGAAAAACCTTTGTGCCGGTCTATGTCACCGAAAATATGGTCGGCCACAAACTCGGCGAATTCGCTCCGACCCGCATTTTCCGCAACCACGGCGGCATCGGCAAGAAATAACCTGCTGTCCTCGGTCATCCTCACTCTCATGCGCCACTTCTTCCATCTGCCAACGCTTGCCGTCACCCTCGGGTGGCTGGCCTTGGGCGGATTGTGTCCGGCCCAGCAGGGTGAGAGTCTCGAGAGACTGCGGGAAACGATTGCTGATTTGCGCGAGCAGAACCGCACTCTCCAGCGCAGCCTCGCCGAGGCCAATCGCGGTGAGAAGCAGGCCACCGCGCAACTTGCCCAAGTCCGTTTGCGCCTCGAAGCCCTTGGCAAAAACCTCCTTGATGGCGGTGATGACCGTTTGGTGCGTGCCGCCTCAGACATCGAGTTATTCAAAGAGCGCATTACCGAGCTCGAATCCACTGCCAGGCACCTCACCGTCGCCGTCACCGATTACCTGCGTCAAGCCGTCGTCTCCGACCCCGCTACCCGCCTCCGCGTCGAAACATCGTTGCGAGAGCTTGACTCGATCCTCGGCTTGCGCCAGAAACTCC
Organism: Akkermansiaceae bacterium; assembly: GCA_903875675.1. Classification (GTDB taxonomy): domain Bacteria; phylum Verrucomicrobiota; class Verrucomicrobiia; order Verrucomicrobiales; family Akkermansiaceae; genus Luteolibacter. The sequence continues at coordinate 3,372 of CAIQXC010000067.1, read as the reverse complement.
GCCCCGATGTCGTCGCCGGTTCCCTCCAAAAGGCCCGCGTCGTCAGCATCGATCAGGAAAGTGGGATGCTCGTCCTCAACCTCGGAGAAATCCAAGGTGCCAAAATCGGCATGAGCTTCCGCCTCCTGCGCGGCCAGCAACCGTACGCCAAAGCCATTCTCGCAGACGTCCGCAAGGCCGTCAGCGGTGCCTTCACCGAACAAGTGGATGCATCCTTCGATTCTCCCCGACCCGGCGACCTCGCCGTTCTCGAAACCGAATAAGCCTCACAGCCCCACCAACTCCTCACGTCCGCCGCCTTATGGAAGTCAAAAGCAGCACCAAATTCATTCGTCTCTCGCCGCAGAAAGCGCGGGATGTCGCCCGGGAAATCCAAGGCCTGCCCGTCTCGAGCGCCCTTGATATTCTCAACTTCACACCGAAGAAGGCGGCATTTCTCATTGGCAAGACGCTCAAGACCGCAATCGCCGATGCGGAGAACAATCATTCGCTCGACACCAATTCCTTGGTCATCAAGGAAGCTGTCATCGGTGCTGGTCCCACTTTGCGCCGCTTCAGTCCCCGCGCCAAAGGCTCCGCCGGCCCGCTCCTCAAGCGCTCCAGCCATATTTACATCACTCTCGTTGGCTCCGCCCCTGAGAAAAAGACCAGGGCCATCCCCAAAGTCGCCAAGAAAAAGTCTCCAGCAGCCCCGGTTGCCGAGGCACCCGCAGAAGAAGAAGCACAAGCCTGAACCCTCCCTCATTAATCTCATCCCTCACCGACCATGGGCCAGAAAGTAAATCCGATCGCATTCCGCCTCGCTGTCAACAAGGACTGGCGCTCCAAGTGGTATGCCAGTGGCAAGGACTACACCGATAAGCTCCACGAGGACCTTTCCGTCCGTGCTTACCTCCGCAACAAACTCCAGAACGCCGGCCTCGCCAAGGTCGTCATCGAACGCGCTTGGAACAGCGTCCGTGTCACCCTCCATACATCCCGCCCAGGCCTCATCATCGGCCGCCAGGGCAAGGAAATCGAGGTCATGACCAAGGATATCACGGATATCTGCAAAGGGGCCCAAGTCAAACTCGATATCCTCGAGATCCGTAAGCCCGAACTCGATGCCCAACTCGTCGCCGAGCAGGTCGCCGTCCAGCTCGAACGCCGCATCAGCTTCCGCCGTGCCATGAAGCGTGCCATCCAAACCGCCATGGAATTCGGTGCCGAAGGTATCCGCCTTCGCGTCGCAGGCCGTCTCGGTGGTGCAGACATCGCCCGCTCTGAATCCTATCGCGAAGGCAAAGTGCCGCTTCAGACCCTCCGCGTCCCACTCGAATACGGCTTCGCCGAAGCCCGCACCCTCTATGGCATCATCGGTGTCAAATGCTGGGTCAATAAAAAGGAGGAAGATCCCAAGCAGGCCCAACAACAAGGCCGTGGAGATCGCAATGACCGCGGCGATCGCGGCGGTGACCGTGGCGGTGACCGCAACAACAATCGCCGTTCCGGCCCTCCCCGCAACTGAGTTTTCCCGACCGATTCACCCCTTTTCAACCGAACATCTTACCCAAGAAGGACTGAGCCATGGCCTTAATGCCCAAACGAACCAAGTTCCGCAAGAGCCACCGCGGAAGCCGCTCTGGCAATGCCCAGACCGGCACCACCGTCGCCTTCGGTGACTTTGGCCTCCAAACGCTAGATCGCGGCTGGATGACCAACCGTCAAATCGAAGCCTGCCGTATCGCCATCAACCGCTCCCTCAAGCGCAAAGGCAAGGTGTGGATCCGCATCTTCCCTCACAAGCCCATCACCTCACGCCCCCCGGAAACCCGAATGGGCAAGGGCAAAGGCGCTGTCGAAGGTTGGGTCGCCGTGGTCCGTCCTGGCAATGTCCTCTTCGAAATCGGTGGCATCCCTGAAAGCCAAGCCCGCGAAGCCATGCGCTTGGCTTCCTACAAGCTCGGTATCCGCACCCGCCTCATCGTTCGCAATCCTCACCTCTGAGTCCCGCCCCGCCGCTACAGCCCTTATCCGTCTCCACCATGGCCAGAACCAAAGTTAAAGACATCCGCGAATGCTCCGCTGACGAGCTTGCCCTCCGGCTCCGCGACCTCAAACAGGAAGCCCTCCACCTCCGCCTCCAGCAGGCCACCGGCCAACTCGAGAACTCCGCTCGAATCCGTATCGTCCGCCGCGAAGTCGCTCGCATCCTCACCATCGTCTCGGGTCGCAAATCCGCCTGACCCGCCGCCCACCTAACGCCCAACCATTCCCCTCATGAGCGACTCGCCCCAGGAAACCCGACTCCACCTTCGCAAAACCCGCGTCGGTCTCGTCATCTCCAATAAGATGGAAAAAACCATCGTCGTCGAACACATCGCACGTGTTCCCCATCCCAAGTTTAATAAAATCGTCAAGCGCTCGAAAAAGTACTACGTCCACGATGAGGACCGTCAGGCCCAAATCGGCGACCGCGTGCGCATCGTCGAGACCCGTCCTCTGTCCAAACTGAAATGTTGGACTCTGCAGGAGATCATCACCCATTGAGCCGGCCCCGCCGCGTCTCAACTCACCACTCTCAAATCTCAATCTCCCCCACACTGCCATGATCCAAATGGAAAGCATGATAGCCGTCGCCGACAACACCGGCGCGCGCTCCGCAAAAATGATCGGCGTACTCGGCAAGCGCACCCGCTCTGCCCGCATCGGCGACGTCATCACTTGCCACATCCGTGATTCCACCCCCACCGCCGCAGTCAAGAAGGGCAGCGTGGTTAAGGCTGTGATCGTGCGCACTGCCTATCCGATTCGCCGTCCCGACGGCTCGGTGCTGCGCTTCGATACCAATGCGGTGGTGCTCATTGACAAGGATAACAACCCGCGCGGCACCCGTATCTTTGGGCCCGTCGCCCGTGAACTCCGTGAAAAGGGATTTATGAAAATCGTCTCCCTCGCCCCGGAAGTGCTCTGATGCCCTCCTCCTGTCCCAACTCTCCACCTCTCCATATCTGATGAGCAAAATTAAGACTCACGTCAAAAAAGGCGACCAAGTCCAAATTATCGCCGGTAACCACAAAGGCAAAAGCGGCCTCGTCCTCAGCGTCGACGCCGCTAAAGGCAAGGTCGTCGTCGAAGGCGGTCGCCCTATCAAAAAAGCCGTCAAACGTTCCGAAAAAGAGCCCGATGGCGGTATCAAAACCATCGACGGCCCCATCCATATCTCCAATGTAAAGAAACTGGCCTGAAGCCCACGCTTCAGGCCGCGCTTAAGCGCCAATCCAACCCCGCGCTGACCCGCTACTGCCATGACCATCCCGCCCCTACTCCAACACTACCAAGAAAAGGTCGTCCCGAACCTCAAGAAAAAGTTCGGTTATACCAATATCCATC
>CAIQXC010000066.1 GCA_903875675.1 Akkermansiaceae bacterium | reverse complement strand
GATTTTGCAGCCTCGCTGCACTTGATTGTGACGCTGCGCCAACTGCTTCGGGAAGACCGCACGCTGGTGTGGGTCACCCATCATCCGGGAGAAATCCCGCCCGAGATCGACCGGGTGGTACTGCTCAAAGACGGGCGCATCTTCGCAGATGGACGGAAGCGCGACATTCTAACCAACAAGGCGCTGGGGCAACTCTATGAAGTGAACCTCAAGGTCAGCTGGTCTGACGGCTGGTGTGATGTACGGTTCCTGTGACCTGCCGCTGCGCGGCTCGGTCGCCGCTGCGCGGCCCGGTAGCCGCTGGCGCGGCTCGGTGTTTCGGTGAATCAGTAAGAGAAAAGCGAAAGGCCCGGTGCGCAGCGACTGTTTCTTTCTCTCTCACCGAAACACCGAAACACCGAAACACCGAAACACCGAAACACCGAGGTTACCGAGCCTCGGCCGAGAAAGCGCCGAAACATAAAAAGTTAGATGTATGATTGCAACTCCGAAAGCCAGTATCCCCTGATATCACCAAGTCTAAACAGCACGATCCATCAGGAAAATTTTATGAATGCAACACGAAAAATGGTAAATCGGACACGATTGGCCTCTCGCCTCCCCGGCGTCCTCATCGCGGTGTTAGCCGCAGTTTCAGCCCGCGCGGAGAATACCATTGTTGGCGATTGGTCCTTTGCCAACTCAGCCAATCCAGGTTGGTCATTGGAGCGAACCACCACCCTCACCCCTGCGGGTATTCAAATAGGAACACCGGGTGCGGGGGGAGGGATCATGCGCCACGGCGCACCCAAGGGTTTGAGTTTCATCAACTCCGGGGTGGAGATGATCTTCATCGGAACCACCACCGCCAGCAATGGCGACGGCGTGCAATATCTCTCGTTGGATAACTCCGGCTATCGGTGTTGCTTTGGCCTTGGAGCACCACCCGGACCGGGCAACTCCGTCAGGGACGGGGCCGCCTGGCTGAACCAGAACTACAACCGAACCGGGGGCGAGAATCTAACCCGAACGACGGTGGCCAATTCAGACATTCGACTGCTGGGGCGCCACTCCATGGCCCTTGTGCGCTTTGACGACCTGACGCTGCACGCCTATGTGGACGGTGTCGAGATCGGCAGCCGCACGACTGACGACACTGGCGGCATTCAGATCTCCAGCATCGGTGTTGGCGATAACAACTTCAATGGCGTCACCTATTTTCCGCTAGGCACCGTCGTCGAGCGACTGCGTGCGTTCACCTTCCCCTCCGGCGGATTCGAGCAGAACCAATTGCTGCTGGGGCGAACGAACCAGCCCGCCACGCCAGCGGGATTGACGGCCTCGCCGGGCAATCGATCCGTGTCTCTGAGCTGGAACCCGGCGCCATACGCCAGCGGCTACAACGTGAAGCGGTCTCTGGCCAATGGCGGCCCGTATGCTGTCGTTGGCACTACCAAAAGCCGGGCGTATTCCGACACCTCGCTGGTCAACGGCACAACCTATTACTATGCGGTTTCCGCCACCAATTCCGCAGGCGAGAGCGCGAACTCGGCAATAGCCAGCGCCACCCCTGCAGCGCCTCCCGTGCCCGCCGCACCAGCAGAGGTGGCTATCACAGGAAACAACTCGCAGGTGAGTCTGAAGTGGAACGCGTCCACTGCAGCCATCGGCTACAAGGTCATGCGCTCGCCGACCCAAGGCGGGCCCTATGTCGTGATCGGCAGCACCGCGGAGACGGCCTACACGGACACTCTCGTGGCTAACGACACGACCTATTACTACGTGATCTCGGCGGGCAACAGGACGGGCGAGAGCGCTCATTCCGCGGAGGTCAGCAGCCGGGTGCTCATTCCGACCTGGAAACACTCCGCTTCCCTTTTCATTATCACTACGCCAGACGGGGCGAATCTAGCAGCTTCGGCCTCGGAGACCAACTTCCCGGTGTTGGTCCGGCTGAATTCCGACTTCTTTGACTTCAGTCAGGCCCGGAGCGATGGCGGGGACATCCGGTTTGCAACAACCGATGGGACCTTCTTGGCGCATGAGATCGAGCAGTGGGATCCGTCCGGTGGAATCGCCGTCATCTGGCTGCGAATTCCACTCATTCAGGGCAATACCAAGCAGGAAATCAAGATGCGTTGGGGCAGTAACGACGCTCTCAACGCTTCGAGTGGCTCCGCTGTATTCAATGCCGACAATGGATTTGTCAGCGTCCTGCATCTCGACGAAGCCGTGACGGATTCAGTCGGCTCTACGGTTCCCGTCAACGTCGGCACGACAGCTGCCGCGGGAGTGGTCGGCCAGGGCCGGCACTTCGTGGCGGGACAGGGGATCAACTGCGGAATCGACCTATGGAATTTTCCTGCCGAATCCAACCCGCATACCACGGAAGTATGGTTCCGGGACAACGCGACCCGTAACACCCTGCTGGGCTGGGGTCTATCAATACCCCAAGGCATGGTGGCGATGCAGATGGCCAGTCCGCCACGTCTTAACATGAATTGCTGGGGGGGAGGAAATGTTGTCGGCAGCAGCACGATCGAGCTATCTCAATGGTATCATGTGGCCCACACATATAAGATCGGCGAGGCACGGCTCTATGTGAATGGCGTGCTTGATAACAGCAGCACGGCCGGTAGCATGAGCATTCCCGCTCCCGCCCAAATGTTTGTCGGCGGCTTTGGAAACCGTTACGACTTTGCCGGCGACCTCGACGAGGTGCGCGTTTCCAATGTGACCCGTTCCGCCGACTGGATCAAATTGGAGTACGAGAACCAGAAGCCGACGCAGACACTGGTGGGTATTCTGACGAAACCAGGGGACGCCTTTGCGGTTTCACCTGAACGGGTAAGGGTTGATGAGGGAAAGAGCGTGACCGTTAGCGCCCAAGCCGGCGGTGCCCAGAAGGTTTACTGGACTCTCAAGAAGGACGGTGTGGAATCCGTCGTCGCCGTGGACCGGTTTTCATATACTCTGGATGCCGGGCGCGTGACAGGCGATCAATCATTCACCCTGCAGTTCAAGGCGGTGTATGCCAATGAAGTGAAGACCAAGGACATACCAGTGACGATCCATGATAGCATACCCGATCCGGTATTCACCCTGAAGACGCCGACCCAATGGAATGGGCGAGATACGATTGAAGTCGTGCCGGACATCAGCAACATAGCTGCGATGAAAGATCAAGGTGCCGGCGAATTGCGCTACACCTGGACGGTCTCGGGCGGGGCCGTGATCAAGGAGATTGCGCGAGACAAGTTGATCCTCAAGCGCTCGCAATACAGTGGTCCGCTTACCGTGAAAGTAGCGATTGATAATGGCGGGTTGGCCTGCGCAGGCACCGCATCGATCATGGTAACTGAGCCGCATGAAGATGTGTGGGTCCAGCGGATCGCGGAAAAGGACGAGAAGCCCGAGGATGGCCAGTTCTATGCACGTGATGACAAGAACGAGGGTACGATCTATTTCAACGGAACGCTGTCAAATGCTACGGAATCAGTGTTCCTAAAGCTCTACGCTGATGACAAGCTCATCAAATCAGAGACCATGAAACCTACCCCGGAAAACTCCTATGCGTTCACGGTCAAGATCCAGGCCGGCTTGATCAAATACAAAGTCGAGTTCGGAACAAAAACCAGCGAAACCGTGACGGTTCTGCAGACGGTCAACAACTTGGTCTGCGGTGACGCCTACTTGATCGACGGCCAATCCAACGCGCTGGCACTTGATACAAATGAACAGTCGCCCAATGTCACCAGCGAGTGGATTCGCAGCTATGGCGGACCGACCGGACGAGGCGAGGGCGGTAACGGCAAGAGGCCAAACCTGTGGTCCTGCCCGGCATGGAGGCCGCATCCGGGATCGAGCGATTACCTCGGCTGGTGGGGCATGGATCTCGCAAAAAAACTCCTGGAAAGCAATAAGATGCCAATCTGCATCATTCAGGCCGCGGTGGGCGGCACCCGGATTGACGAGCACAAGCGCAATGAGGCCAATCCCGTGGATCTAGCAACAATCTACGGCCGGATGCTCTGGCGCGTGCAACAAGCCCGGCTGACGCACGGCATCCGCGCGGTACTCTGGCACCAGGGTGAAGCGGACCAGGGGTCGGACGGCCCCGACGGCGGTTATGGCTGGGAGACCTATCAAAAGTATTTCCTGAACATGTCGGCGGCATGGAAACAGGACATGCCTAACATCCGCCACTACTATGTGTTCCAAATCTGGCCCAATGGCTGCAGCCAGGGCAACGGCCACGGCGACATGCTGCGTGAGAAGCAGCGGTCGCTGTCGCGGCTTTACTCAAACCTGGACGTCATGTCCACGCTCGGCATCAAACCGCCCGGTGGCTGCCATTATCCGCTGACCGGTTGGTCCGAGTTCGCACGCCTGATGCAACCG
>CAIQXC010000065.1 GCA_903875675.1 Akkermansiaceae bacterium | reverse complement strand
TGTTTCCAAGTGTGACCAATGTGCTCTCCATCCTCGCCAAACCGGGGCTGGAGGCGTGGAAACAGGAACAGGCCATCCTCGCGGCACTCACCCTGCCGCGCAACGAAGGTGAACCGCTCGATGACTTCGCCCGACGGGTCGTTGCCGACATGAGCAGCGAGGTTGGGCGTGCCGCCGATCTGGGCAGCGCCGTCCACGCCGCGATTGAAGGCTACGCCCAGGGGCGCTGGTTGCCGGAAGACAAGGAGGTGGCGCGACTCTTCGTACCCGCCCGCCTGTGGTTCGATGCGGATGTCGTCGCGGTTCACTCGGTGGAAATCGCCGCCGCCCATACCGAATGGGGATACGCCGGCCGGGTGGACCTGGTGGCAACGCTCAAATCCACCGGGCGGCCAACGGTGATCGACTTCAAGACGCAGAAAGTTCGCCGCGACAAGAATGGATCGTTCAAGCCGATCCTCCACGACACCTGGCCGCTGCAACTGGAAGCCTACCGGCAGGCGCTCGCGTCACGGGACAAGGGGCTGGCAAACGCCGCCATCGCCTCGGTGGTCATCGGTTCATCCGAGCCGGTGCCCGTGGTGGTGAAGGTGTGGGACGATGCCGACAAGCCCGGCTTCTTCCGCGCCTTCCTCGCCGCCCGCGACTTGTGGGTCTGGCAGAAAAACTACTGCCCGGTGAAGGACGCGCCGGACGCAGGTGACACGCCACCGACCGCGTTGGTCACGATCTAACACACACCACCCACCATGTCATATCCCATCTATCCACAATCCGCGCATCGTCGTTTCGCCATCCAGGGATTCGCGGCGCAGCGAAACCGCCGCCGCCGCCGCTGGCCGGTCATTGTCCTAACATTCATCGTCGGCCTGCTTGCGGGCTGGCTGCTGCGCGGGGGGAGCGCCTGGTTGCCATGAGCGCAAGTATCGTTGCGCGGAGCCCATCCGACCGTTTCCTCGACCTTGCGGTCGCTGGTGAGAACGTGTTTCTCACTGGCGCGGCGGGGTCCGGGAAGAGTCATGGCGTGCGGGAGTTTCTCAAACGCCACCCGGACACCCACGTCACCGCATCAACCGGTGTGGCGGCCCTCAACGTCGGCGGCATGACCGTGCATCGTTGGAGTGGGATGTTGCTCGGACCGGCCAAGGGGCAGGATTTCGAGCGGTATTTCGCCCAGCTATCGCGGGATCCAAAACCCAGCGTGCGCGTTGCCTTCAACCGCGTGCGGCGGTGCAAGCGTCTTGTCATTGATGAAATCAGCATGCTATCCGGTCACGCGTTTGGGTATCTGGATTTCCATTGCCAGCGGATCCGCGACGATGACCGTCCATTCGGCGGCATTCAGATTATCGGCACCGGGGACTTCCTGCAACTGCCGCCCGTTAGAACCAATCCGGCGCATGCCTATGACTGGGCATTCGACTCGCTCGCGTGGGAGGATGCCGGATTCCAGACTGTTGAGTTGCGGCGCATCATGCGGCAGGACGAACCGGAGTTTGTCCAGGCTTTGGGGAAATTCCGGCGGGGCGAGATCGACGGCACCACCGAACGCCTGCTGCGTCCGCGCATCCAACTGTTTCCAAAACGGGACATCACCCGCCTGTTCACCCACAACTCGATGGTGGACCGCTGGAACGAGTTTTGTCTCGGCGAATTGCCGGGGCCTGAGTCCGTTCGAGAAGCTGAAACCTGGGGGCCGCAGAACCAAATCGACTTCCTCGAAAAGAACCTGCTCACGCCGAAAGTCCTGCGCCTCAAACCGGGGGCGAAGGTCATGTTCACCGTGAACCGTCCGGACGATGGCTTTGTGAATGGCCAGACCGGCGAGGTGGTGTCCATCGGCCTGACCACCGTGGTTGTCCACACCGAGCGTCGCGAGTTGGAGGTGTCGCCCTACCGTTGGCGCTATGACGCGAAGGAACCCGGCACCGCCTGGTTTGAACAACT
>CAIQXC010000064.1 GCA_903875675.1 Akkermansiaceae bacterium | reverse complement strand
GCTTTGACGACGCGGCTTTGCTGCTAGCCGGCAACTGTGCCAGCGGGCATTTCGTCCGCTCGGGGCGTTCTGCGTCGTTTCCAGACATGGCACAGTTGCTAGATGCATGGGCCGCCGGATCCCTCGGGGAGCGGCTCTAGCATCTATCCAAGCTGCACCTCAGACCCAAGCTCGGAACCCGGAGCGGGTATGGAGTGGGCAGTAACTTAACCTTTAGCGAGGTGGAGCCTCAAACGAGGCGAGAGGTGAAGAGGACTTCGGCGTGAGCTCAGGAGCTTGCACCGCCGATGAGCCAGTTAATCACTTCGAGGACGAAGTGTAGCTGGCCTGGCTGGCTCCCTTCTTGATGTTCTTTTGCTTGATCCAGCTCATGGTGGAGCGAAGTTTGGCACCGATTTTTTCAATCGGATGTGCGGCTTCACTCTTGCGGAGCGCGTTGAAATGCTTGTTGCCACCCGCATACTCCGCTGTCCATTCTTTGGCAAACTTGCCGCTCTCAATCACCTTGAGCTGAGCCGCCATGCGCTTTTTGACCGATGCATCAATGATTTTCGGCCCCACAGTCACATCACCAAACTCGGCGGTTTCTGAGATCGAAAAGCGCATACCAGCGATGCCGGCCTCGTTCATGAGATCGACGATGAGCTTGAGTTCGTGGAGGCATTCGAAGTAGGCCATCTCCGGCTGGTAACCTGCCTCGACGAGGACTTCAAAGCCGGCCTTGACCAGTGCCGAAGCGCCACCGCACAACACGCATTGCTCGCCAAAGAGGTCGGTGACGGTTTCTTCGCGGAAATTGGTTTCGTACACCCCGGCACGCGTGCAGCCGATGCCGCGGGCCCAGGCCAAAGCGGTTTCCTTGGCCTTGCCGCTGGCATTCTGGTGGACCGCAATGAGTCCGGGCACGCCCTTGCCTTCGAGAAACTGTGAGCGCACCGTGTGACCCGGGCCCTTCGGCGCAACCAAAATCACATCCACGTTTTTCGGCGGCGTGATCGTCTTGAAATGCACCGCAAATCCGTGCGAAAACAACAGCGTCTTGCCCTTGCTGAGGTTCGGCTCGATGTCCTTGTGATACACTTCCGGAATGACCGTGTCCGGCGTCGCTACGAAAATTACATCAGCCGCTTTCACCGCATCCGCCGTGTCCATCACCTCAAACCCGAGTTGCTTGGCTACCTCGCGAGACTTCGATTTCTTGTATAATCCGACGACCACTTTCAGGCCGCTATCCTTGAGGTTGAGAGCGTGAGCGTGACCCTGAGACCCGAAGCCGATCACAGCCAGGGTTTTCTTCTTCAGGGGGGTTATTACGGCATCCTTGTTGGTGTATATCTTCGCAGCCATGGTGAATCAATTAAGATGGAATAGTGGGAGTCGGGTTGGTGCCATCGAGACGATGACGCGCGCCAGATTGCAGCAACATCCCACCGGGTCAAGCCTCCATTTGTAAATTTTGTTCGTGCCGCGCCCACCACATCACAGCGGCTTGGCATAGGTATCGCAACGGTTGCTCCAACCCTTGAGCCAGCGTTTTTCGCCGCGCTCGGGCGGCGAATTAGCAATACGGCGCGTCAGCACCCGCTTGGCCGAGGCTGCAAACTCGGCTGCCGCCGCTTGCCCGCCAATCACCTCGCGCATTCCGGCTAACACCTGCAGCAATCCCCAGCCCTCACCCTTGTACCGCTCACTGGCCAAGATTCCCTCACCCTTAAAATTCACATAGTCTATCAAGGCGTAACTGCCGTTGGATGTGGCTCCCAGATTGCGGTAATTCCTTTCAATCCGCGCCCGTTCAACGGCCACCGCAGCCGCCAGAATCCGCGGCAGCGCCGAGCGTGAGCGCGCCAGAATGAATTCCGTCTGCACCCCAACCTGCGCCGCCAACCAGGTCCGCAAACCCGTCATCTGCCGCCCTTTGAACGCCTTTTCAAACTCCACCTTGCTGGACCACGGACTCGCCGCTGCCAACGCCACCGCCGGTAGCGCCAGCCCCCGCTGCTTCGCAAACGCCACAAATTGCGGCCAGGTCTCATTGAAACGTCCCTTCTTCCCAGCCGGATACCAAATAAAGTGCCCGATGCCCAACGACGGGAATTCCTCCCCCGCATTCCACGTCGTCAGTCCGTCCACCGTGCCGGCGCATTCATTGTGCCAAATTTTGCCGCCGATGGCAGCCTTCTGGGCCTCGCTCAACGACGGGACCGCAGGGGCCACCCCCTGAGCCGCCGACGCCACCATTCCGCTGGTGACTAATACCCAACTGACGGCTCCTACGAGGCTGGCGGCTTGCATGGCCCAAGCCTATGCGCATCGACCGCCACACTGCAAGCCCTCAGCCATCCAAACCCAGTTGACATGTGTCGCAGTCATCTCAAAAAAATCCGACTAATTTCCAAGTTTGGGCTTGCATTGCTGGTAAATATCGGCTTTGTCCTCCCCCCGGACTTTGCTCCGGACTCCCCTCCCACCATGAAAGCCGAGCTCGTCGAAAAAGCCTCTGAAATTGTCACCGACCCCCTGGTCCTGGTCAACCTGGTGTCCCAGCGCGTCAGGCAATTGAATAGCGGGCGCTCCCCGCTCATTCCCACCCGCCCCAGCATGGGAGCGGCCGACATCGCCCTCATCGAAATCATCGAGGGCAAAATCCGCCTTGTGCCTCAGGTCGCTCTTTGAGCCACCCGGCAGCGCTTGCCACATCCCCATGAGTGCGGATATCGCCACCAACCGCAAGGCAGGCCGCGATTTCCACATTCTGGAAAAATACGAAGCCGGCCTCGAACTCAAGGGCACCGAGGTGAAATCCATCCGTGCTGGCAAGGTCAATGTGTCCGACGCCTTCGCACGCGTCGAAAACAACCAGGTCTTCCTCTACGGCTGCGACATCCAGCCCTGGGAAACCGCTGGACTGTGGTTCAACCACCCGGCCAAACGACCGCGGCGCCTCCTGCTCAGCAAGCGCGAAATCCTCAAGCTCGCCACCGCCACCACCATCAAGGGTTGCACCTTGCCGCTGCTGCGCATGTATTGGAAAAACCGCCGCGTCAAAGTAGAACTCGGCGTCGGCAAAGGCAAAACCCACTCCGATCAGCGCCAAGACCTCAAAAATCAGGTCGAACTCCGCGAGGCACAACGCGAAATGGCACGCTTCAATCAGCGCTGAAATTGCATGGTGCAAATCGATAGTGCCAGACAATAGCTGAGGATTCCCAAGACAGAAGACCGCTTCGCTCCAAGACAAAAGCCGAGCCATTGGGCGGAGCATGGAGCTTCTTCCTCTTGTCTTCTGTCTTGTAGTCTTCTGTCTTCGCTTCTTCTGTCTTCTGTCTCCGCTTGGGGCTGGCGGCTAACGAAATTTCACGTTGAGCTGAATGGACAGGGCGTTGAGCAGCCGCTGGTGGGCGGCATCGACCTCGTCGGACTTGAGGGTGCGTTCGGCGGCGCGGTAGTGGAACCGGTAGGCTAGGGATTTGCGATCCACGGGTAGCTTCAAGCCGCTGGGATCTGTGAACACATCGAAGCATTCATAAGCCACCAGCAAGGGCTCGGCTGCCTTGTCGATCACACCTTCAATTTGCGCGTTGGCAGTGGCCAGCGGCAATTCCATCGCGGCATCACGCGACGACCCGGGGAAGAGCGGCAAATCCACCAGATGCTGGATCCCGCCTAGCAACTTGCAGAGTTTCGCCAAATCCAGCTCAGCCAGATAAACCGGCGCGGTGAAATCCAGTTCGCGTTCGCGGGCCGGGGCCAGGCGGGCGAACACACCGACGACTTGGGCCTCAACCTTGATGTCGCAGGCAAGGACGAAACCTGACCGTTCCTTGGGCGCAAAACGGATTTCGCGCCCACCCAACAGGGCGGATAGAATCGCCTTCAGGTCGTACATATCGGCTTGCCGCCCGGTTTGTGCCCAACCGATCGGTTCGGTTGGGCCAGCCAGCAGGATTGCAAGCGAGTCGCTCTCCTGATCGCGTGCCTTGCCGCCTCCGGCATTGCGGAACACCCGCCCGATTTCGAAAAACCGCAGTGATTTCAGCTGCTGGCCAACATTTCTAACTGCCGAGGCGAGCAAGCCGGGCACCAGGCTTGGGCGCATCACCGCGTGATCCTCGCTGAGGGGAAGCTTGACGCGGATCAGGTCGCCATCGAGCAGCGGCCGGGACATCAAGGCATCGCCCACTTGGTGGCCGGCGATGAGCTTGATCGTCTGGCATTCATACAAACCTAGCGCGGCCAAACGCCGCCGCAGCAACATATCTGAATCATACGCGGCGTCACTCGCACTGGCCGGCACAAAGGTGGCTGACAAGCGCGAGGGCACGGCATCAAGACCGTGGACGCGGGCAATTTCCTCCACAAGATCGATGTGGCGTTGCAGGTCGGCGCGGAATGACGGCACATCCCAGGCGGCATCCGCCAACTTGGTTAGGCCGAGCCGTGCGAGAATGGCTTCGGCGTCCGTCAGGGAAATCGAGCCACCCATGAGTTGGTTGAGCTTGGTGCCATCAAGGGCGACCGGACGGGTGAGGACAGGTGGCTCACCGGCCACAAGAGTGGTGGCCTCGGCGCTGCCCCCGGCGGTTTCCAAAATGAGTTTGACGGCCAGCGCGGAGGCGGAGAACACGCCGGATGGGTCCACCCCACGTTCAAAGCGGTACGATGAATCCGAGGATAGGCCGCAACGCCGCGACGTGCGCCGAATGTTAGAAGGCGTGAAATACGCCGATTCCAACAAAATATCAGTGGTCGCCGTGGTCACCCCGCTGTCGGCACCGCCCATGACGCCGCCGAGGGCGAGGGCGCGACCGGAGGCGTCGGCGATGAGCAAATCATCGGCGGTTAGAACATGTTGGGATGCGTCGAGCGCGAGAAACACCTCGCCTTCCGCAGCCTGGCGCACGACGATGCCACCGCTGAGTTTTGCGGCATCGAAGGCATGCAGGGGCTGGCCGAGCTCATGCAAGACGTAGTTGGTGACATCGACGATGTTATTGATTGGGCGCTGGCCGATGGACTCCAGTCGCTGCTTGAGCCAAGCCGGGCTGTCCTTGACGGTGACGCCGGTGATGCGCACGGCGGAGTAGAGCGGGCAGGCGGCGGGGGTGTCGATGCGGATGGCCGAGGCGGGCGAGACGGCCACACCCGTTGCAGGGATATCGAGCGGCTTGAGCGGGGTTTTGAGCAATGTCGCCAGCTCGCGGGCCATGCCGCGGTGGCTGAGTAGGTCGGGCCGGTTAGGGGTAACCTCCAATTCCAGCAAGACATCGGAGTCGAACATCTCCTTGAGCGGTCTTCCGATCTGGGAATCCGGCGGGAGAATGAGCAAGCCGTCCTCGCCAGGCGGCAGGCCAAGTTCTGCGGCAGAGCACAGCATGCCGCGGGATTCCACCTTGCGCATCACCGTCTCGCTGATGGTGATGCCACCGGGAAGCGCGGTGCCGGGCAGCGCGCAGGGAACTTTGTCGCCCACCTTGTAGTTTTGCGCGCCGCACACAATCTGGCGCAGCTTGCCTTCACCCGCGTCCACGTGGGTGACCTTGAGCCGGTCCGCATGCGGGTGCTGGACGGCTTCCATCACCTGCGCCACAACGATCTTTTCCGAGGTGATGCCTTCGATGACGATGCCTTCAACCTCCACCCCGGCGAAGGTGAAAAGGTCGTCAATTTCCTGGATCGACTTTCCAGTTAGATCGAGATGGGTGGCGAGCCAGTTGAGTGAGATGTTCATGGATGTGAGAGATATGGGATCGTGGATAGTGGATAGAAGAGGAAGAGATTCGCGCTGCGGGAGATTTTCGTTGGGGTGGAGTTCCACACCACGGATAAAGAGATCCATGGCTTTTGGTGGATCCCGATGACCCGCACGCGTGCCAACTCCCAGATCCGCAGCTTTTTGTAACCAAATGCCTCCGTGTCCATTTTCTAGCTTCTATCTTCAATCCCTACGCAAACTGACGCAAAAACCGCACGTCATTTTCGATGAGCAACCGGATGTCGCGGATGCCCCAGCGGATCATCGCTAGACGGTCCAAGCCCATACCGAAGGCGAAACCGGTGGTATTTTCCGGATCGTAGGCGTGATCTTTGCGTGATTTATTGATGGCATCAAACACGGCAGGATCGACCATGCCGCAGCCGGCCACTTCGATCCAGCGTGGGGCTTGGCCCTTGATTTGGAGTTTGACGTCGATTTCGAAACTCGGTTCGGTGAAGGGGAAAAAATGGGGGCGGAAGCGCACTTCGGTGGTGGTGCCGAAAAGTTCGCGGAAAAAATACTCGAGAGTGCCTTTGAGGTCTGGCAACGAAATATCAGCGCCGACGGCCAGACCTTCGAGTTGGTTGAAAACCGACAAATGGGTGGCGTCAATCTCATCGCGGCGATAGGCCGAACCTGGCGCGATGATACGGATCGGCGGCGCTTGGGCCTCCATGCTGCGGATTTGCACGCTGGATGTGTGAGTGCGCAACAACTTGCCGGAATCAAAGTAGAAGGTGTCCTTTTCGTTGCGGGCCGGGTGATCGGCGGGCGTATTGAGGGCATCGAAGCAATGGAACTCGTCCTCGATCTCCGGCCCATCGGCCAAAGCAAACCCCATCCGCCGCAAGATGCTGATTGCCTGATCGCGGATTTGGGTGAGCGGATGCAGCGCGCCGGGCGGCAGAGCTCGCGCCGGCAAGGTGGGATCCATACCCGCCAGCGCTGCGCGGTCGGCAATCTCGCGCAACGCAGTCTGCTTGACGTCGAGTGCGGCGCTGATGACGGCGCGTGCGGCATTGAGAAGTTGGCCGACGGCCGCCTTATCCTCCTTCGGCACGTCCTTGATGCCGACGGCGACCAGCGTCAGGCTACCCTTCTTTCCAAGCACGGCGACTCGGGCGTCATCAAGCGATCGCTCGTTGATGGCGGCTGTAATCTGGGCGAGGGCGTCTTTTTCGATGGCTCCGATTTGCTCCTTCATGGGAAAGACCTGTGGCATAGCGGCAAACCCGTCACAGGTCAAAGCCAAGTTGGCAGGGATGCGAATCTAACGGGTCTGGCGAGGCTGGGCATGTAAGCCCTTGGTCCAATGCCGATTCGGCAATCACGAATTGACTTTGGTTGCCCCAGTGGGAAACTTCGTGCATGGATACCTGCAAATACTTCACGCTGACGATGGCTTGGCTTGGTCTTGCGAACAGCGCCTCCGCACAGGTGGCGAGTCCGATACAATCGTCGGCAACTCCCTATAATCTGACGATTGACGCACCGGTGCAGCTTGCCGGATCAGACGCGGCGTCTGCGGCCTTCCAAGCCAACGTGTTGCCCGGGATGATGACCTCAGAGCTTAAATTGCTGCCGGAATACAGGAATGAATCGGCGCAGTATCTATCCACTATTGGGTTTGATCCGTCCAAGCTGGTGCTCAGCCAGGACACCACCGCGCGGGCCTATTTCCTCGGCGAGGGGGCCGCCTACAAAAACACTCTCGGCATCTCAACAACCGATCTCGGCCCACAAAGCCCGGGCGCCTCCCTGATTTTCCCCAACGCCTCCAGCTCCGTGGGTTTAGGGGGCTCCGGTACGCCCCTGCGCTCTGTCGGCGAGCCCTTGCTGCCCGGCGACTTCGTAAACCTGGGAACCCTCAAAGCCGGCACTGCGCTTGACTTCTTTCTCATCGCCAACGGTGGAGCCGGTGGCACTCAAGTGCTGTCCACCAATCCAAGCCTCAACTCTGACGGCATTGTCCACGCCGTCGCCATGGCGACACCGGGATCCCCCTACCTGATCATCAGCTTTGAAGACATGGTTGGTGGAGGGGATCACGACTACAATGATATTTACTTTGCCGTGGATCTCGGCAGCGCCAATGTCGCCAAACTCATGGGCGTCGGGGCTCCAGAGCCGTCATTGGCACTCGGTGCCTTGTTGGCTGCGGGTTCCCTCTTTGGATTCAGTCGCCGACGCTTCAGCCGTGCAACGTGATCAAAGGCAAAACAAAAACTTATGGCAGCATCCATCAAAAGGCTTTGCATCGGTACTGGGCTAGCTCTTGCCGTGATGGCGGTTTCCCTCGTCTTGTGGCGCAAAGCCGTGGTGTCAAAAAGGACCCACCTTGCCCTGACGACCATCGAAAAGGGTGTAAACACCACTGACTTTGTTGCCGCCAGAGCCGCGCTCCCCAGCATCGCCGACCCCGGAATGCGCGAGGCAATGGAGCGGGAAATCCGCCTAGGCGAGCTTAAAAGCGCACTGGCCACCCGCGACACCGGCTTGATGCGCCTAGCGCTGGGTAGCGACGGTGCGAACTGGATCAATCCGGGCCTGCGCGAGGCAGCCGATGTGGAATTGGCTCGTGAGGCGATGCAGGCCCGCGATGACACGGGTTATCAGGTATTTGTTGAAAAATGGGCTGCCAAAAGTGGCCATGCCGGCCAATGGACGCTGCTGGAGGCCGACCGCCTGTTAGCACGCAAATTGCCCGACGAT
>CAIQXC010000063.1 GCA_903875675.1 Akkermansiaceae bacterium | reverse complement strand
GAAGTGCGCCGCCATCTCTCCAGTGCCCAAATTTTCGCCTTCCCCAGTGTCCGCGAATTCGGCGGCGGCGTGGTGCTGGAAGCCATGGCTCTGGGCCTGGCACCCGTCGTCATCGACTATGGCGGGCCGGCCGAACTTATCCCGCAAGACTGCGGCACGCTCGTGCCCATGGGAAACCGCGACGCGATCATCCGTGCGTTTCATCGGGTTCTGACCGTTCTAACGGCCGATCCGGCCGCCGTCCATGCCACCGGCCTGCGGGCCCAACGCCATGTGCGGGCGCATTTCACTTGGGCGGCCAAGGCCCGGCAACTCCTGCAAATCTATGCCTGGGCACTTCAGGGCACGCCTGCGCCCAAGCCGGACTTGTGGGTGGAAGAAAAGGGAGGGCAAAGCGCGGCGGGCGGGGCCCCACGGATGTCGGACAATAACATTCATTTGGAATGCCGTTAGATCCGGAAGACTGCCGACGCAGAGATGCGACTATTCTAATGATTCGTGCTTGACCTGAGTCAACTGGGTCTGCAATTTCCCGTGCCATGAGCAAATGCGTTCAAATCGGCTCGGAAGTCATGGGATTGCTGCCACCAGAACCATGGACGCTGCTGCCTTGGCTGCAACGCCGCCTGAGGGCAGCGATCGCGCCTAGTCAACCCAATCTCGGCCCTGGCCATCGGCTCATTCAACGGCCTTCACCTCAATAGCAATTTCTTAGCCGTCATGCCAATCCTCCGGACAATCCATTGGAATCGCGCTGAAACTTGGCTGGTTCCGCTATTGGTGGTAATTGGATTTTGTTTGAGCTTTTCCCTGTTACCGGCTTCAGCCATCTGGCTGGACGAAGCGTTTTCCATTAAACTGGCGTCACAATCGTTTTCCTCAATTGTTGCGACCTTACGCACGGATAACGGCAGCCCGTTATTTTATTTTTTGCTGCATGGTTGGATTCGCCTGTTTGGAACCGGAGAATATATCTGCACGCTGATGACAGTGCTGACCACATGTGCATCCCTGCTCGCCACCGTGTTGCTGCTGCGTGAAGTGTTCACGGATCCGCGCATCCAGATCATTGGTACCGCCATTACGGCCTTATCCACCACTTGTCTGCACCATGCCACCAATCTTCGTTATTATCCCCTGCTGCTCCTGCTCAGCGTCCTCTCCTACCTGTTCTTCTACCGGGCAATCCGCTCGGGGCGGCTGCGCGAATGGGTATGGTTTGCACTCATTTCCATTTTAGGGCTTTATGAACACACGCTTTATGCGTTTGTCCCCTTGGCGCAATTTTTGTTGCTTTGTTTTTTCTACCGAGATCGCTTCAAAGCTGGACTATTGGCTTTTGTGGCGACGGGCATTGCCTACCTGCCATGGCTTCCGGTGCTGCTCGATCAGGCGCAAGGCTATCAGGGCGGCACGACCCCTGATACCATTCCGCAGCTCAGCACCTATGGCGGACCTGTACACGCCTACTGGCTTAGCATCTCCCACGCAATGTGGAGCTTTTCCGCTTTAGACATGTTGCAGATGTGGACGGTTCCACTGGCAATTCTGTTCATCGTTTGTCTGCTCTGGCGCAGCCAATGCCGCTCGCTGGATGACCGGCACGTGCGAGACTTTCTGCTGGCACATCTATTTTCCGTCGGTTTGATGGTGGCGATTTCGCTGGTGCGGCCGATATTCTGGCAGGGCAAGTTCGACCTGATCGGTCTGCCGCTTGTGTGCGGGATGATCGGCTATGCGGTTTCACGGCTTCCCCGGAGCAGCCTCGTCATCACGGCATTTCTTGCGATGAATCTGGTGGGCACCCTTCGCTATGCGTACTGGCGGATCACCGGACACCTTGATTCACAACGTGAAGTGATTGAGCAGTTGGCCCCCAAACTGAAAGCGGACGATGTGCTGATCGAAACCGGGCTCAGTCATTTCGAGGTGGAATACTATTTAGGGCAACTCGGCGTTCATACCGGCCTGCGCTGTGTCTTTCCCGAGGCTCAACGTGACCGCCCTTCCGCCCTTGACAAGGACCGGTTGATACGGGAACACGACGCGGTGACAGCGGAAGCCGCAGTACTGATCCAGCGCTTAGAAGCGGGAAACGGCGGATTCATTTATGTTTTCCACAGTTCTTACGAGGGACTAGAACCTCTTTACAAGCAGCTCAACGCCGCCTTTGCTTTGGAACGGGTCATTCCCGTCCGCTGTCATCCGTGGGGCCCGATGTACACGCAGGTGGATGTCTTCCGTCGGCAATGAGAGATTTATTTCGCCGTGAAAACACACCACCACCACTTGCCGCAATGGGTGCCCTATCGGACTGATAGGGGCCGCCGGGCGCGGGTCGCCGTAGGGTATGATCACGAATGGCCCACCCCCTTTTTCCCGCCCCCCGGTCCGGCCAGCGGCGCTTGCAACGTCCATCCCCCCCAAAATAAATTCCTAGCAGTTTATGATCAAGTCACTTATCCAGTCGATCCGCAAACTAGTTCCCGACTTTATCTGGCAGATCGGTGTCCGCTGGCGGCATGCACGCAACAATCACCACCGGGCGGCTAGTGATCGCCTCTGCCCGAAGCTCTGGGAGGTCACACAGGGAAATATTGCCAGCGGGCCGTTTATGGGGCTAAAATACATTCAGGAAGCAGCAGGCAGTTCATTTCTTCCAAAACTTACTGGCACCTATGAGATGGAGCTTTGGCCTGTGTTCGCATCTATTGCCGAGAGGGGTGCTAGTTTCGATGGAGTGGTGGATATCGGCGCGGCTGAAGGATATTATGCGATCGGCCTGGCACGGATGTGTCCCAACGCATGCGTCGTTTCCTATGAAATTGACAGTCACGCGCGGGAATTGCAGACGGAACTCGCTCGGCGAAACGGTCTGAGCGACAGGCTGCAAATTCTCGGAGCGGCAGATGTAGCGTCGATCGAAGCTAAGCTAACGCAGTTCAAGCGCGTGCTGGTGGTTTGCGATATTGAGGGTGCTGAGAAGGAGATTCTTGACCCATCTCTGATCCCGTCGCTTGCTGTTGCTGAGATTCTTGTGGAAACACACGAGAGTAAGGCCCCAGGGATCAAACAGCTTTTGCGTGAGCGTTTTTCCGCGACGCATACCATCGAACTCTACGAGAACCGCAAGCGCAGCGCTGCTGTTTGTCCAGACGTGCTTCGCCGACATTTGAGTGACGACGAAGCCGCCACTGCGGTGTGGGAAGACCGGGGCCTAGTACAACACTGGATGTGGATGAAGCCAACGAATAAGGGAATAGAAAAATAGTCCGGTCACCATTTACCAGAATCCCATGCACAGAGTACTTGGCCCCTCCCGCCCCCTGCCAGAGCTCCCGCGCAACCAAGGGCTGGACGTCCTGCGGGGATTGGCGATTCTGCTGGTGCTTGTCAGTCATCTTTCCTACTCGATTCCCGGGTTCGTGGCCCCAAGCGGCGCAGCGGGGTTCCTCTATTGGCACATCAAAGATTTCGGAACCACGGGTGTGGACCTTTTTTTCGTATTGAGTGGCTTTCTGATCTCAGGTTTGCTTTTCAAGGAACTTGTCCGCAGGCAGCGCATCGACTTCCCGCGATTTTGGCTGCGCAGAGCATTCAAGATCCTTCCCTCCTACCTGTTGCTGCTACTGATATTATGGATTTGCGCCACTACCACATGGTCTGCGCGGCCTTGGACACACCTGTTGTTTTTACAAAACTATCTGGACAACTCCACCAATGTGCCGACTTGGAGCCTTGCCGTTGAAGAACATTTCTACCTTTTATTCCCTTTGGCTTTGCTGGTCCTTGGGGCCACCACCCTTTCTCGACCACTCCTGTTTCGTGGCCTGCTCGTCGCCTTTATCATCGGTATCACAGCCATGCGGTGTTTCCACCTAACTGAAATTCTTAACAAAAACGACTTATTGCTGAGCCACTTCCGGATGGACAGTTTGGCCATGGGAGTCTTGGCCCGGCATTTGCTACACACAGGTGCATGGCCTGCTCGGGCAATCCAATCCCGCCCTTGGGTGGCAACACTGTGCGTATTGGGCTTCCTGTTCCCGGCGCTTCTCTTGTTCCGGATGCACCCCTTCATGTTCAGCGTCGGCAATGGCTTGCTGGCCATCGGTTACGGGATTTTGGTGCTCATCGCGGCACAGCTCGCCCCCAGCCGCAATCACGCCATCACGGCGGCAGCAAGGGTGGGACGATGGTCCTATAACATCTACCTGTGGCATTTTTTCCTCCTGATCCTCCCAATCCCCGGTTATGCCTTCAGTCAGCATGCTCTGACCCGTAGTCTTGAACCGGGCGTGCTGAGATACTCCCTTCAATTCCTGCTCTCTGTCTTGGTAGCGCTGGCACTCGGTGGATTACTGACGCGTTGGTTTGAGCAACCCATCTTGGACGTTAGGGACAAGATATTACCAGGAACTCCCCGGCACCGGCAGCCTGAATCTGAGGCAATACCTCGCTAGGTCCAGCTCGGCAAAAATCACGGAACCCGCTAAATGCCTCTTGTCACTGAGTCCATGGAGGCTATAGCTGTGCTGCGACCGATGGTGTCGGCCTTGGCAGGGCAAGGCGGATGCAGACGTCACGGGTCAAACTTCAAAAACACAACGATGTCAGACATTACAGAGCACACGGCAACGAACCACTCGGAAAAAATTCCGGTGGCAGTCACCATCACCGATCCCAATTTTTTCATCGCGATATTCACGTTGTTGCTGTCGCTGCAATATCACAAGGTGAGGGCCAAGATGCATGTGCTGAGCGTGAACCTCAGCGAAGAGGAAAAACGCCTGCTGCGCCAGTTTCCAGGCACGCAAGTCATTGAGGCCAATCCCGACAACTCCCGCGGACCCGCCTCCCGCAAGGGTGAGGCCATCCTCGCCGCCGCGCGGATCAGCCCGGAAGCGACTCATATCTCGCTGTTTGACGGCGACACGCTAGCCACCGGCGACATCACCGAGTACCTCTGCCCGGAGGGCGAAACGCTCTTCGGCCGCTGGAAAACCCCGGAAGAAGACGGGCGGATCTTCGCTTCCCGATACGCAGCGGACGACACGGTAGGAACCATTCCGCGCCAGATTCTCCAAATCTGGCAACAAGATGTCAACGAGCGGACCACGCCGAGGATCCACAACACGGTTTGCGGCGGCAACCTCACGGTCCATCGTAACGCGCTGGGCTTCATCGAGCGCTGGCAATCCCAGATGAACAAGGTGCTTCCAGAAAACCTCATGGGAGCACACGACTTTAGCTCAAAAGCCTATTTCCAAGTGGATGAATCCGTGCTCAATAGTTTGCTGGCTTTCGCGTATGACGCGCCGACGGCCTTGCCCGCCAAACTTAACATCGATCCGAAGGCGTATGTGGCCCACCTCGGACCTAACAATCCAAAGCCATGGGTGCTGTGGCGGCCCGAGAAGCTGTGCTACTATCCGCAAGTGGCCCGCTTCTTCACATGGGCCAAGCAGGAAGGATACGAATTGCCCATGGTGCCTTGGACGTTCCAGCAACGCAACAAGCTCGCCGTCATCGCAAGCGCCTACATGTTCGGTGCCGCACGCTGGCTTAAGCGCCGCCTCAAAGCCTGAGCCGACCCCCGTGACGTCTGTCTGCCGAGACCGAGTGCTTATGAACCAAATAGGGAGACAAATGAAAATGCAAAAGCTTGCCGTGCCGTTGTTAGCCACGGATTCCACAGATTCCACGGAGAGAATGGGCCCTCCCAAAGGGATGAGCACCCTCGGCGTGATCATGCGGTTTCGCAATTCTGCGGCAACCCTACCGCGTGTTCTCGACGCTTTGGCAGCACAGACGCGACAGCCAGAGGTTGTCGTCGGGCTCGACAACGGCAGCACCGACGAGAGCCGGGCGATTCTGGAACGCTGCGGAGCACGCATTATCAACTGGACGCAGCCCTACCACACAAGCCGGGTCCTCAATTGCGGTCTCGCAGCCTGTACCACCGACCTAGTCGTCGTTCTCAGCTCCCACTCGGTACTCACTGAAACGGACACCTTCGCCCGTTATCAAGCGGCTTTTGACAACCCGCTGGTGGCTGCCGTGAGCCACCGTTACATGGGGGTTGCGCGGTTTTCCGACGAGATCGATCTGGCCCAAGTCCGACGCCACGGCCTTGGCCGCGGGAGCATCTACAGCAACAGCGTCGGCTGTCTGCGTCGCCGCTTCTGGGAAGAGAGCCCCTTTGATGAGCGGCTAGGATTCTCTGCGGAAGACTACGACTGGGCGCTAACTCAGCTCGAACATGGGCGACTCGTTAAACTACTGACCTTCGCTCACGAACATAACCGCGCCAGCGTCCCACCGGGTATATTCCTGAAGACAAGCCGGGACGTCCGTGCCGTCGCGCACAAGCACCGCCTGGCGCTGGCCAAATGGGGGGCCGGTGGGGATTTCTACGAACCTCTTCACGCCCTGTACTGGTTCGCAAGGTGCCTCGGCCGGGATCCCGAGGCCCGGCGCAATCTCCGTAACCAGCTCGACTGGGCTCGCGGTGCCCTAGACTGGCACCGTTATGACCCGTTCGCGAATAACCCATTACAGAAAGCCCATGCATAGCATCCTTGGCCCCCCGCCTCGGTCCGAGCCGGCACTCCTGCGCAACCAAGGTCTCGACGTCTTGCGGGGTATAGCAATCTTGCTGGTCATCTTCAATCATCTTGAGCCTAGGATCATTCCCGGTTTCGTGGCCCCAAGTGGCGCAGCGGGATTCCTCTATTGGCATTTGAAGTCGTTTGGCAACACTGGAGTGGACTTGTTCTTCGTGTTGAGTGGCTTTCTGATCTCAGGTCTGCTTTTCAAGGAGCTTACCCGCAGCCAGCGCATCGACTTCCCGCGATTTTGGCTGCGCTGGGCGTTTAAGAGCTTTCCTTCTTACCTGTTGCTGATACTGGAGGCTTGCTAACGCGTTGGTTCGAGCAGCCCTTGCTGAACCTTCGGCACCAGGTGTTACCAGGAACCCCCAGGGACCGGGCACCGCAGAACTCTGCTTGTCCCAGCGAGTGAGGAACTTCTGTCTACACCCGCTGACTCAATTCTTTCGCGCTTGCCATGACCGGGGACCTGTCCCATCTTCCGCTCAGCCTAACGCCCCTTGTGCATACCTCCTTAGATTCCCCCCCGGGATTGAAGCTGCCAGTCGGAGCAAACCTCGCCCCGGAGGAAGGACCCGTGCCTTCAAGCGCCAGCCCCCGGTTTCGCTTTCCGCTGCCCTTTGACCCGCTGCGCATGCTCGCCGGGGTATTTTCCCGCTGGCCGTGGATTGTCATTGGTA
Source organism: Akkermansiaceae bacterium (assembly GCA_903875675.1). Taxonomy (GTDB): domain Bacteria; phylum Verrucomicrobiota; class Verrucomicrobiia; order Verrucomicrobiales; family Akkermansiaceae; genus Luteolibacter. The sequence goes on along the minus strand of CAIQXC010000063.1, from coordinate 14,060 downwards.
CACTCGCCGGTGCCACCCTCGGCACCCTTATTGGTATCCGTTTGACCCACCCGTCGTTCTCCATCACGGTATCCCTGATCAAACGCAGGATGCAGCCCATCGTCCAAATCTCGGAACACGGCCAGTCTTATCGGCCAGTGGATTGGAATGACGCCACCCTGCTAGCCACACTGCTCGCTAACGAGCCACTCGATCTGGCCCTCAAACGCTCGAAAAACGGCCTCGATCCTAACGAAATCAGGAATTTGGCTGAGGCGAAACAACTCGAGGGCACCGACATTTTCTTCATCACCTACCACTCGCCCCTCAGTGCCGGCGACGCCGTCGCCTTCAGCACGATCTGGGCGGCGGAAATCAACAGCTACACCCAGCGCCTGCAGCAAGCCGAAGCCCACGAAATGTTGCTCATTCTGCAGAAGGAAGTCATTGACCTGGAGGGCAAAATGGCCGCCAACGACCTCGAAACCCTCAATTTTTTCAAGCAAAAGGATTTTCTCGGTGGCGAGGCCCAGGTCGGTGCCGCCCTGGCCAAGCTCTCACAGATCGAACTGCAACTGGAAACCGCCCGCACAAAAACCGCCACCATCGAAGCGCAACTCAAGAACTTCACCACCCAACTCCAGCGCCAAAGCCCGATGGATGCGCAGCTCAAAACCGCCAAGGAGGAACTCGCCAACCTGCGTGCGACCTACACCGATGCCAATCCGTTGGTGCAAGCCAAACTGCAAGGCATCGAATACCTCAACGAGCAAGTCAGCAAAGTGGCTGACAAGGAGGCCTCCGAGCTGGATGTCTATACCGGCACCGCGCTGGGCAACAGCCTGTATCTGTCGATTCTGGGGTTGCGCAACGAGCAACTGGAAGCCACCTCCCAAATCCAATCGCTGGAAAAACTCTATCAAACAACCAGCGCCCGCCTCGCCGAGTTTCCCGAAATCGTGAGCGCCTACGAGGCCCTGAAAAAGAAGGGCCAATCGCTTAGCGAAGGCCATACCCTCATGAGCAACCAACTCATGGAGGCCCAAATCTTCGCCTCTGGAGCACCCGGATATTGGCAGATTTTCCAGACCCCAGATTCGCGCCTTATCATCCCCTCATCGCGGGTGAAAAAACCCGCAATGGTGGGAATCGCTTGTGGGATCCTAGGGGCAGGCGGATCCGTATTGCTCACCCTGTTGTTCACTCACCGCACGCCACGGCGCTCGGTGCTCGAATGCTGCAGCGCGACTGGCGCGCCGCTCATGGCAGAGATTCCCAGCAGCCCCGAGGCAGACACCCGCTCCGCCATCGAACAACTCTGGATCACCCACCTCGCACCACACCGCAATACCTCGGCGCATGTCTTATGGTGGACCCCCGCACTGGATCCGGCCGCCGAACGCCAACTCTGGACGCTGCTCGCCATCGCAGCTTGGAATGACTGCGGTAAGCCGACGCGAATTTACGACCTCACGCCGGACAACCTCTGGGACGACACCAGTCGCCCGGACGCACTGGAGTGGCTCGGCAGCCACGATTCGAGTGCCGCATCGAGCCCCACCACCGCACAGCCCTGCGCGATCGCCCTGTGGCGCGCCGCCAGCCTTCCCCACGGCGAAGCTCGGGAATTGCTCGCCGGGGTCGAGTCTTGGATTGCCGTGGTAGAGGGCGACAGGAGCTCGCTGCGGCGCAGCGCCGAGTTTCGGAAGTTCAGTGATGCCTACCTGCCGCCATGTGCGGGCACTCTGGTCTGGATCGGCCGGCCGACCGGTGCTATCCGTGCGGCGGCAGACGTCGTCTCCAGTTTCCTTGCCAAACTCTTTTCCTAAGTCATTTTCCCCGATGCAACGTATCCTGACTAACTTCTTGTTCCATGCCTGCACGTTGGTTCTACTCAATGGCCAAGATGTTTCGCCGGAAACGGCCAAGGACCCGGCACCTGTTGCCAGCGTGCCGGGCAATCAGGGCACCACGGCTCCAGCGTCGTGGCGCAAGCGCTTCGAACTGGGTCCCGGCGACGTGGTCAACTTCTCCCTGTTCGGCCGCCCGGAACTCACTCGCTCAGGCTTCCGCATCGCTCCCGACGGCACCGTGAGCTACCTCCAAGCCCAAAACATCAAGGTCAGTGGTCTCTCCTTTGACGAGGCTCGTCTGGCCATTGAAAAAGGTCTCTCCTCGCACTTCCGCTCGCCACGGGTTATCATCACACCTCTGGAGGTCGGCTCCAAGCGCTTCACCATCCTCGGCAAAGTAGCCCATAAGGGCGTGGTCACCCTCGAACGGCCAATCACCTTGGTCGAAGCCATCGCCAATGCAGGTGGACTGGAAATCGGGCTGTTTGACTACAAGATCATCGAACTCGCCGATTTGGACCATTCCTTCGTCGCACGCCGTGGCCAACACCTTCCCGTGGATTTTCGCCGGCTGCTGCATGAGGGCGACATGAAATACAACCTTGAAATCGAGCCGGAAGATTTTATCTACATCGCCTCCAACATCACCAACGACTTCTACGTGCTGGGAGCGGTGGTGTCACCTGGAATTCAAGGTCTCACCGACGATGCCTCGGTGATTTCTGCCATTACCCGGCGCGGTGGCTTCGTTGAGAGTGCCTGGAATAGCCGGGTGCTGGTCATCCGCGGCAGCTTTGCCAAACCTAAAACTTTCATCATCGACGTGCAAAGGGTGCTCGCCGCCAAGGACAAGGATTTCAAACTGGAGCCCAAAGATATTGTTTACGTCGCGGACCGGCCGTGGCTACTCGCGGAGGATGTGCTCAAGGACGCCCTACAGGCTTTCGCATCCAGTGCTGCCACCAATTGGATCAGCCAACATCTGAAGCCTATCGTCAACCCACCCTGATGCCTAGAGTTCTTGAAAAGCCAAAGTTGCTGTCGTTAGGTCAAGTTTTCTTCTCTTGGGCGTTCGGCGAGCTCAGCCAGGCCGTCTTCAAGTCTTGCGTCTTGGGTCTGAGGCGAAGCCTCGCTAGAACCCTTCTGTTGCATTGCACGGTTTTCTGCATTGCCCTGCTCGGCAATGCCTGCCAACAGACCATTCCAAAGTCTAATTTTGATATACGCAAAGTGGACCAAACGCTCAAAAACCTCACCTTCACCAACGTCAAAATCAAACGCACCTTGGATCCCAAGTTGTTGCTTGCGCCTAACGAAACTTACATTCTGGGTCCGGGGGACATTCTCACAATTGAGATTGCCGAGGTGCCCAACACTCTCGCCAGCACCTTTGTGATGCCCGACGGCATGGTGTACTTCAACCTCGCCGGCGGGGTCCGGGCGGAAGGTCTGACTCAGGCGGACTTCGCCAAGCAACTCGCCGCAGCCCTCAAGCGCGATTATGCCAACCCGTTGGTCAACGTCAGCCTCGCCGAAGTGCGCTCGCGCCGCTACTGGATGCTCGGCCAAATATCCACCCCCGGTATCTACCCACTGCGTCAGCCCACCACCCTGCTGGAAGCCGTCGCACACGCGGGGGGCATCGCCATGTCTGGCCAGGGCGGAACCTCCGTGGAAATTGCTGATCTGGCCAGCAGCGTGGTCATCCGCGACGGCGACGTGCTGCCGGTGAATTTTGAAAAACTCATCAGAGGCGGCGATACTTCCCAAAACATTTTCTTGCGCCACAACGATTACATCTATCTGCCGTCATCAAGCTCATCCAACGTCTTGTTGCTGGGAGCGATCGCCTCCCCGCAAGCCATTCGCTATAAGGAGTCCCTCACCTTGGTGGACTGTTTTGCCCAAGGCCGGGGACCCGCCCCAGATGCTTATCTCAAGCAAGTGGTGGTGGTCCGGGGCTCGTTCGACAAGCCCAGCGCGGCCATCGTGGACCTGCAAGCCATCCTAGTCGGCAAGGCCACCGATGTGTTGCTGCAACCCCGCGACATCGTGTGGATTCCGCGCCAGCCCCTCGGTTTGCTCGATGCGACGGTCAAACTCATTTTCAGGGATGCCGCCCGCAGCTACGCCGCGACCCAAGGTGCCCGCCTCGGCGGCAGCAAGGTAAATCCCAGCATACCTATCCCAGCCAGTCCCGCCCAGAGTCCTTGAAAAAGCAAAGTTGCTGTCGTTAGGTTGGGTTTCCTTCGCTTGCGTCAAGGCACAGTCTCGCTAGAGCCGCAGCTAGCGCCCTGCCAGCCCCAGCTTGCGCCTAGCCTTCGCCTGGCGTCGCCACCATTCGGCACGAGCAACGATCGCGCAAAAGATGATCCAGGTCGTCAGATTCTTGGTCTGCACCAGGATACGCTCCACCTGTAGATGAAAATAACTGACCATCAGCGCCACCGTCACCCCATAGAGCAGCAAGCCGAGCGGCGACTTCCAGAAGTAGGCGGTGGAGCGCAGGCCATGCCACAGCGTGAGCACCTCAAATAACAGGATCGCCGCAAATCCCAAGGCCCCGGTTTCCGCCAACGCTAGCCAATAAAAACTTTCCGTCAGGGGATTGTTAACGTAATTCTTCGCGTAAATCGTGCTCCCGCGGTTCTGATCCCAGCGCTCCAAAATCCGCGAGTATTGCAAGCCCAGTGGGCGGCTGTTAGCCAAGCCGAAATTATTCCAGCCAATTCCCACCAGCGGATGGTCCCGGAGCATCGCCGCCGACTGCTGGTTGAGGGCGTAACGCAGATCGTTCTTCTGCAAATCATCGCCTCCCATGCGGGACTTGAAGGTATTCGCCGCCTTCGCCAGGACCAATGCCCCGCACACCGCGCCCAATACCCCCAGCGCCACCCGCCGCACAGTGAGGCCGTTCACATAGGCACCCAACATCACCAACACCGAACCCACCACAAAGGCCGCCAGCGAAGCCCGTGACACCGCCAGCACATCCACCAAGCCGGCCGCCCCAAACGCCGTGAAAGACAACACCACATCGCGTGGTGAGGTATCCTTCGAGAGGGCTAGACCCAAGATCGGGAACGCCAGCATGTACGACCACATTGCCATCGGGTTCTGGTGCTCAAACCACCCCTTCACCTGGAATTCGCCACGCCCGTAGCGTGCCCACAAGCAGACCACCAGTTGCAGAATCAACGCGATGGCAAAGCCGCGCATCAGCGCCAGCACATCGCGCTGGTCATGCAGGGCGGCAAACACCCCGACGAAAATGAAGGCCATCGTGGCAAACTTGAAGGCTGGCATCAGCGCGTAGATGGGGTTGATCGCTCCCATCACCGATAACAAGCTGACCCCGACCCACAACAACCATGCCCACAAGCCCGGCGGCAACCAGCGAAAATCCCGGCGCTTTTCAAATAGGGCGGCAAATGCCAAGCTCATGGCGAGGGCTTCAAGAAAGTTGAATTCAAACCCCCTGCAATGTCCCCGGTAATCTTTGATCGAATAGAGCATCAGGGTGAAGTTCGAGGGAGGGCGCACTAACAACCATGCCAGCAAACCCAGGGTCACACGCCGGGCCAGATCCTTGCCCTTTAGATAAAAACCGAGCAGCGGAGCCACTCCCAAATAAACTGCGGCGATCACCAGCACCTTGAGTAGCGTCTTGATGTCATCCATGGGGCTCACGCACACTCCACCAGTATCCAAGCCCGCTGACAAGCGAATTCGCGCCAGCAAATTCACACCACTCGCCCTGGCGCATCAGAAAGCCAAAGCAGGGCTCGCAGAGCAGGAAAAAGGAGCTTGCACCGCGCCTTTTCTATGAGTTCGCGAGCCCCTGCACAATGCTGCGCAATTGCTGGACCCAATGCGTCCAGTTAAATGTCTTCTCGTACGCAGCGCGTGCCGCACTGCGATATCCCAGGTAGATTTCTTGATTCTGATAGTTACTGGCTATTAGATTCGCGAAATCCTCAGCGGGTGCTTTAGGGGCTAGAACGAAGCCATTGACACAGTGAGTAACGATCTCCGGGACGCCACCCACATGGCAGGTTGTCACCGGCAGGCCGTAGGCAAAGGCTTCACAAAATACAATCGGGCTGCAATCGGCCTGCGTGGGCACCACGAGGTAAGACGCCTCTGAGAGCAGCCCTTCGAGGAGCCGCAGGTCGCTCGGCTTGTTTTTATCGAGAAAGGGAAACACCCGGATGTTGGGATCGGGAGGGTATGGCGGCACACAACCGCACACCGTGAGGCGGCACTCAATGCCCCTTCGGTTCAAACTCTCCATGATTTCTTTCGCGATGTCCCCGCCCTTGCGCGTCCAGTCAACACCAATCATAAGCAATTCACATTTGCTGGAATGCCGCCACGGGCCGTCGAGGAGCGCCGCATCACGTGGAGGAATCCGGTCTATGTTCGCCCCAAAAGGCACTACCATGACCTTTTCCGCAGCAACACCATATTGCCGGATAGCGGATTCCGCCCCCCACTGCGAGGAAAATACCAGTGTCGACGCGTTCTGGTATGCAAGGCGCTCCATCGCCATCAAACTGCGTAGGTTGGCTGCCGAAACATGGTCGAATCCAGGATACCCCAGCTCGACGAGTTGTGTCTTGGTGCAATCCGATAGATAGATGACCGGCTTGTGCAGCTTCAGGAATGGCAACACCATGAAGGAATCGATAACTATCGCAACATCCCAGTCGGTTTCAATGGAGGCGATCCGCTGTTGGATTTGGCCGGCATAGTACCTTGCGGTTCCGGCCCGCCAGTAGGAGCTGCGCCCCAGCAGTGCGAGCAATCTGTTCTCCGCGCCGATTAGGAGCCCTTTGGGGTAACCCAGACGGTCACAGGGCACTACTTCAGCGAACTCCTTGGTCACGACTTCGTAGATCTTATGCATGATTCCCGACCAGGCAGATCGGTCGGTCAGGTCAAAGCGCGACACAACAAGTGCGGATGCTGGGAACTTGCTTATTGGTTTGGCGTGCATGTGGACAATCAGGGGGGCTTGCGGCTTTTCACTATTCCGATCGAGGCCCGCAGGGCGGGTAAACGGGCCAGAACATAGTTTCTGGCCGCAGGTTGGACAAGCAATATTCTGACGAAAAACCCATGCATGGCTATTTCCTATCTAAATCAAGAAAACTATCATTGTTTAATCAAATGGCGTATTATTACGTATGGACATGTAAACGGAACGCAGTTTGCTCACTATCTGTTGCCAATCAAATTCAAGTGACTTTATTCGTGTTCCAACTCTCTTCGAGTGGAAAATGCTAGGGTCGGCAGAACCAGCTATGATCAACTCTACAATATTCTTTACATCACCTTTCGGGAACAACCAGCCAGCGGTCTCGTCCACATAGTCTGGTATCCCACCAATTGCCGTGGAGATGATGGGAGTTCCACATGCCATAGACTCCAATACTGCATTATTGGCCGTTGCATCGGTAACCGGCAGAAGGAGAGCATCTGCTTTGTGATATAGGTCAATTAGCTGTTTCTCCGTGATTTCAGCATGTAGTCGGACGTTCGTGCAACCAAAGAAGTATGCATGAATACTTCGTGGAACAACGACATCAAACACGACGTTCAATTTGAGTATCCGACATTCGTCCATGATGCAATGCAATGCCTCAAAATCCCGCATATGCTCCCCGACTGAGACCAACCGGATCACACCATCATTCAATTTTTGTGATTGTGGGGAAAATAACTGGGTATCTATTCCGTGAGGTATATAAACAACTCGGTCCGGCCCGAGCCACCTGCGAAAATCTGGCAACTGGCTTTTGGACACGACAATAGCGGCATCAATCCGCCTAAGTAGATTTTTTTGAGGACCTTCAAACCGAGCTTTCACATAATCACGGTCAGTTGGCAAATGAAACGTAGCAACCAGTGGGCAGGGCAATAACCTTCGCCACCGTAAGAGGGTATCCAGTTGCTCATCACCATATAATACGTGAACCATGCTCGACCTATTAATATTTGCTTTGACAAGTACATTTAACTCAGCAAACCAGTCTCTCTCATTGTAGTCCACAAGAAGATTCGTCGGTGGCATGAATCTTCGCCTAAAAAAACGCGCTGCCCGGTTAGAAAATCCTTCATTGTTAGCCCTGTTAACCACCGTACCTCCCATTGACTGCGCAAGCAAGTTGTATCCTCCAGAGGGTGTATGATGATCCCAACGTTTGACGAGGAAAAGAACGTCACTGTTTTTAGGAACAATACACTTCATAGCGAAGTATGTGTTCGGGGTATAGCCACAAAGTCAGCATAACAACCATCAGGAACGTTAATACTTTTCATGTCAACTTCCATCAAGCAACCCCGCTCCCAAATCAGAAAGTGTTGGTAATCACCGCCCCATGAGTCAATCTCCGCCTGAATCTCATTCAATGTGTAGCCTGCGGCCGCCGCCGTGTCGCGATTAAATTCATATATCACAATAGGACGACATTGTTTTAAGTATTTTGATCCACCACGAAATACAGACATTTCATGACCCTCGACGTCGATTTTTATCAATTGGCATTTCCCTAATAATCCGTTTTCGAATAACGAATCGATTGTTTCAATTGAAACAGAAACCTCACGCGTATTTGCCGTTGGCTCTCTGTGCAGCGATGCATTACCGGAAAGTTCTGGATTGTATGTAATTTTCTTGTTGTCGGCTATTTCGCCAAGCGCTATCTGGAATGGATAAGAATTCCCGTTATTGTTATAAGCGATGGTGGATTTGAGCTGGGCAAATGTGTCGGGCACCGGTTCAAAAGCGTATACTTTACCCCCTGATCCCACGCACTCATCCATCACCGATGTAAAATATCCAATGTTAGCTCCAATATCAAGGACTATGTCATCTTGTTTTATTAGCGTACGTAGGCATCCCTCAACATGAGGCTCCCACGATCCCGTGCAGAAGCAAGTCCATCCAACACCACAACGCCCGAGGAGGTCACCTGTCGAAATTCCGATTGTAGACAGATTCTTCATTTGCCAAGGGAAGACGCTGCGTTTCCTGGCTACATACCGCCGTGTAAGGCTTAGTAGTTTCCCTTTTCCCTTGAATTTCGGGAGCCCGTCCTCAAGTAGTTTTATGCAATAGACCCACCACGGAGTCCCCCCGTGTATCCTGTAATCCGTTGGAATGGTATTCATGTTTTTATCAAGTAACGTTAAACTCTGCCGAGAAATCTGCCAAAACGGTACCGTATCTGAGAGCGCCGTCATCGCATCCGCCTATATATGGAAAAAGTGGAAAAACCTCAAAATCAATAGCATCCTCAAATTGATCTATAATGCCTTCTATTGAACAAATATATAAATCAACAGTATAGATTCCAGGCCTCATCCATGGATGAACGATTTTGATTGATCCAAGGGCTGTGTTGTCTATTTGGTGCCAGGTGTTTACAAGGCGTGAGTCGAACTGTACTATAATCTCTCCTTCCAACTTCACAAGACCGGAAACATAAATTTTGTTAGGGAAATTTTTCAATGCACGTATCTCAAAATTAAATGTTTTGATTTCATCTGGTGTGTATCGATTTTTCTCCGAGTTAGCGTAAGTGTATCGTAACTCGCCTGAACCTTCCCTCATTTTGATTGAAGTATTGATCTTCTTGCGTTCTTGCGATATTGAATAATTTTGGATTACGTCACTAATTGAACCAGAGAGGATATTCTTACCGCGCTCTAACAAAAGACCACATGTGGAGAATTGGCTGATTGCCGCCATATTATGGCTTACGAATAGCACCGTCCTTCCGCACTTAGCCACATCCTTCATCTTGCCGAGGCATTTTTTCTGGAACTCGGCATCGCCGACGGCGAGGACTTCATCGATAATCAGAATTTCCGGCTCAAGGTGGGCGGCCACGGCGAAAGCCAGGCGCACATACATCCCGGATGAATAGCGTTTGACTGGCGTGTCGAGGAACTTCTCGACGCCAGCGAAGTCAACGATCTCATCGAATTTCCTCTTGATATCAGCCCGGGGCATGCCCAGTATGGCCCCATTGAGGAAAATGTTCTCGCGGCCGGTGAGTTCGGGATGGAAGCCGGTGCCGACCTCAAGCAGCGAGGCGACGCGACCGTCTAAAGTGATGCGTCCAGTCGTCGGCTCGGTGATGCGGGAGAGGATTTTGAGGAGGGTGGATTTGCCGGCACCATTTCGGCCGATGATGCCGAGCACCTCACCGCGCTTCACCTCGAAGGACACGTCTTTGAGAGCCCAGAACTCCTCGACGCTGTCTCCCTGAATGATTTGGCGGCCGCGAGCCATGTCGATGGCCTTGCGGGCATAGTTCTTGCCGTGGCGCACGATCGCGTCGCGCAGCGAGTGGTATTTCTCGCGCGGTTCCCCATGGCCGATGAGATAAGATTTGGAGAGGTTTTCGACGGTGATGACGTTGTCGGACATGGGTATGAAGAGAGGGATGAGGCTTGTGGTCTGAGATCTGAAGCAGGAAAAAGAGTCCCGGGGCCAGTCTTTCGTTCAGGTTTCAGGTTTCAGGTTCTGGTTTCAGGTTCTGGTTTCAAATCAGGTCCGCAAAGCTCTTCTCCGTCGCCCTAAACTTCCGTACACCCAGCCACAGGAAGAAGGCGGTGACGGCCATGCTGATGCCGAAGGTCCGCCAATCGAGGGCAGCCTCGCCGCCGAGGATGCACCAGCGGAAGCCGTCGATGACGCCGACCATGGGATTGAGCGAGTAGAGGAGCCGCCACTCTTCCGGGATGACGGAGCTCGAGAAGCCGACTGGTGAGACATAAAGGCCAAACTGGACGATGAACGGGATGACGTAGCGGAAGTCGCGGTACTTGACGTTGAGGGCGGTGATCCAGAGGCCAGGCCCGAGGGAGGCAAAGAAGGCAAGGACGATGAATACGGGCAACAGCAGGATCTGCGGACCTGGGAGGAATCGATACCACAGCATCATTCCCACCAGGATCAGAAAGCTGATGAGGAAATCGATAAAGGCGACCACCACAGTGGCAGTAGGAACGATGAGCCTCGGGAAGTACACCTTGCTGACAAGATTGGCATTGGCGACGAGGCTGTTGGAGGCCTCGGACAATGCCGTTGAAAAAAACTGCCACGGTAGCATTCCGGCGAAGACCATCAGGGCGTAGGGAGCGGTGCCTTCGCTTGGTAGCTTTGCCACCTTGCCGAAGATGACCGTGAAGACGAGCATGGTGAGAAATGGCCGGATCAGTGCCCAAGCTACGCCAATGACGGTTTGTTTGTAGCGCACGGACACATCGCGCCAAGCGAGGACTTGGAAGAGTTCGCGGTAGTGCCACAGATCGCGCCAGTAGTTTTTTTCGGCACGGCCGGGTTCGAGGATGGTTTGCATGGAAAGAAACCGCCGGGGGCGGGATGGGAGAGGGATTTAAGATTCTTGGATGTGCGGGATTGGGGTAACCTCGGCGGGGAGCTCCTGCAGATTCCGCAAAATCGGGATTTTCGTCAGAAACATGGGAGTCACCTCGAGCGAGAAAATAGCGTTCCGATCCGCTTTGCCAAGGAATTTATTGGAAAATTCCCGGGCGGCGGATTCTTGGGCGTGAGATGCCTGCGGCGGGAGTGTCTCACCGCAGGCAGGCTGGAGGTGGAGATTTTCAAGCGGTTCTGCAAATTCAGACCTCGCTTACACCACCGTCCCCGAGTCCTCCACCTCGCAGGCCGACTTGCTGTTGGTCGGCTGCCTGCTGCGGGCCCACCGGAGCATCACCCTTCGTTGGGGCATTTGCCTGAATAACTCTACTTTGTCATTTCATAATGCAAGCTATTGATAATGAACGAGTTATGAAGATTTGGCAATTAGTTCCAACTCCTTGATAATCAAGTAGTTGGAAGTTGAAATGACAAAGTAGAGATAAGTGATGGGTGAGGTTGTGGCGGGATTATTTGCGCCGGAGGCATGCGCGACACCTGGCAACCGTCCTATCGATGCAAAAAAAGCCGAATATTCTAATTTTCGGACTGTAAGATGGAGTTGAATGAGGCCTTGAGCCGCTGACTTCCATGGCAGGTGAGGTGATCTTTGTCGAAGTAGAGTGCCCCCACATTATCGATCGGACTAATGATTCCGCTTGCATCGGTGAAAAACTCCGTAGGATCAATGACCGTCACGCCATACCCGATCAAGGCTGATAAAATGGGACGTTGCAATGCGGTATCGGCCATGTATTGCGCCGTGTCGATCACGAGAGGACTGGTTGGCTTCCCCAGAAGAGCGTTCATTACGTATGCTCGCGGAGGGTTGAACGGAAATTGAGGCACATCTATCAGAATATAAGCGTGGCAGCCGGCCGCTTGGATGGCCCGGACGGTCAGCCGCAGTGCCGTTTGGAATTGCTCATTTTGCGTGCGGTCTTCCAGATACCATTCCCAATGTGCGGCAAGTATAACTTGAGAGAGTCCGGTGGCAGTGGCGCTTTTGATGTAGTCGAGGACAGCCGCATTGAAAGGCAGTGCGTTGCCACCTAGTCCGTGTTTGCTTGGCTTGAACCACCCCACAACGGGTGCAGTGGCATTAGCCGTTGCAGCCCTGGCAGAGATGCCTGCTTCCATGCAGGTAAGATCGACATGGCATGACTGTCACCCCAAACCAGCACCTTCGGGGGAAGTCCTGGCGTGCCGAGTTGCATGAGATGATTCGGAATATCTTGAGCCGTGAGGCTATTGCGAAAGGCGTAATCCGTGGCCCCTGCGGCAATTTGCCGGACTGCGGGAGACAAACGCCGGAGGGCACCGCTGGTTTGCCACAGCATCAGCGATGCGAACATCAACATAGCCAGCGCTGCCGCGCTGAGTGCAAAGACTTGATTGCGGGAACGAACGAGCGTAGGAGAGCGGAAGGGGCGTTCGATGAAGCGCAGCGACAGCCATGCAAGGATGACTGCTCCGCCAACTAGGGACAGTCGGACTGAGCGCGAAGCGGGGAAATAGGCAATGTATCTTTGGAACGCGAAGAGCGGCCAGTGCCAAAGATAAAGGGAATAGGACAGGAGACCGACCCACACCAACGGGCGTGAGGCTAGGAGGCGGTTGGGAATCGGCCATTGGCGGGCGGCGGTTGGCGGTTGGAACCCGCACCAAATGAGAAGTGCCGCCCCAGCGACGGGCGGCAGCGCCGTCAATCCCGGAAAACGGATGCCCGGGGCATAGCAGAAAAAAGGTACCAGAATAGTCGCCAAGCCGAGCCACGCGAGCAGGCTGCGCAGCCGTGCCTGCCCGATGGGTGGCGCACAAGCCAGTAGCGAACCAGTCGCAAGCTCCCATGCCCGGGTCGGTAAAAGAAAGAAGGTGGCGTCGGGTGCGTGGTAGCTGCCATAGACTGCAAGGCCAAAGCTCACGAGCGCGCCGAGCGCGAGCATTGGCACGACCCAGCTGGATTTGCGAATCAGGGAAAGGCCGGCCAACAGCAGTGGGATGAAGAGATAGAATTGCTCTTCGAGCGAAAGCGACCAAGTGTGAAGCAACGGCTTAATCTCGGCGGCGTCGGCGAAATAACCGCATTCCAGCCACAACTTGATGTTGGAAGAAAAGCCGATAAGTGCGAGTACCTGTTTGCCGAGCAGCGCGTAGTCATCCGGCATCAGGACGAACCAGCCTGCGGCAAGCGTAGCCGAAACAACAACGACCAGGGCCGGTAGAATACGTCGAGCCCTACGTTCCCAGAAATTCAATAGCGAGAAGGTACCTTGCTGCAATTCCTTCAGCAACAGGCTGGTGATCAGGAAGCCCGAGATAACAAAAAACACATCCACCCCGACGTAGCCACCTTGAAACCGCAAGCCGCCGGGAAACCGCAACCCCGCATGAAAGAATACCACGCCCAGAACGGCAATGGCACGGAGCCCGTCGATGTCAGGGCGATAGACAATTTTCTCAGTGTTGGAAACCATTGGAATTGAATTGCAAGGAATTTGCTCTTAACTTAGAGGCCGTTGAGTTTGGCGAGCAAAGCCATGCGCGGCATCAAGTCGCAGATGTGCGGGATGGCGATGACTCCGTCTTGGAGTTCCGGCAGATTCAGGAAAATCTGGATTTTCGTCAGAAACATGGTGACTCTCGAGAAACGAAAAAATAGCTATCCGGACCACCTTGCCAAGGAATTTATTGAAAAATTAGCGAGTCCCCCCTTTTTTTGCCAATCCTCTGCGGGGGAAATCGCTACTTCAATCCACCATCAATCGTTGATG
>CAIQXC010000062.1 GCA_903875675.1 Akkermansiaceae bacterium | reverse complement strand
TTCCTATCATACTAGTAAGGCCAGCGATCACACCTAGCCAGAGTCCAAAAAAGTTCTCCACATTCAGTCCGTCGAAGCCCTGTGCGGCAAGTACGATCGTAACCCACAATACAAGGTATTCGAGCATTAGGAATCCAACGGTATTCAGGGGTACACGATAGAGTAGGGAGGCCCGGTCCCAATCATCAATAGTGGCGTCCTTGCCTTTGAAAAGCTCTCTGAGTTGGGGGAATAGCCTTAGAACGAGTCTCTGGACCGGCTCATATAGCGCAAGTGTTCCTAGAACCAGCGCCGTCGTGCAACCAATGACCATGAGAGTGATGACAGTCTCTTCTTTCATCTTGATTTGCCCAACGTCAAAGAGCACGCACCCCTATCAGCGGGGGCGCACGTCGATCACGGGGTTGATGTTGGAATTACGGTAGAGCATGTAAACAGGGCGGCTGATAGGGGTTGCTGTGTCTCGGTTGTTGGGCATTCTTTTTCGGGAGTGTATGCCGCTAGGCGCGTCAGTCGATCTCTGAAATTGGGCCGGTCCTCGAAGATGCAGTGACAACGCCGATCACGCCTCCAAAAAACCTCCATGCGCCGAACGTGGCAATGCCCGCCGGTACGAGGATCGTCAAAATATTGAATACCTTGAAGCCCTCGGTTAAAAACGCGATCCCTGCAAATAGCGCAAAACCCACAACAAGCAGTATCCCGCCCATGACAATCCTTCTCCTGTAGCCACCTCGAATCGTCGCTATCCGTTCACGCATCGCACGATCAAAGATCCTGTCCGCTTCATCTCCCGTGATCCCATTCACTTCCAGTCGATGCATGATCTCATCGCGACTATCGCCCCAAAGAACCTGGCGGAGGACTCCGTCATAGAAGCGTTCACTTGTATCACTCTCGTCGCTCATATTCGTCCACCCGATCTGCTTTGAAGGTCACTGGCACGGCGATGCGGCTCAGTAATGCACATCTGAGTCGTTAACGACGCAGAGTGCGGGGTATACGTCGAAGATCATCACGCCCGCCATGTTCGAACCATCCGCATTTCGTAGGTACGTTTGAATTCCAGCATCCTCCAGTACACTCTGGTAAAATCCTATCTTTACGGAGTCGGGGTCTCTGACAAGTTCAATCATGTTTTCATTTGTACGCTAAGGGGTGGCACGCGACTTTGAAGGCGAAGTTGATGGGTGAGAGTGTGGTTCATGAGCGATGCCACCACCGTCTTGTTCGCTTCTTGCTTTTGGGTAGGTGTAGAATACCGCCCCTTCCTTGGCCTTATAATTGGGAAACGGCTTCGTGCCATCCGGTGTAACAACGACCCCAATCGATGTGGCATGAAATGTCACACCAAAGACCCGTGACAAGTGTCCAATCACCTCCCTGACCGTAGCCTTCCGCACCGAGAAGTCCGCCAGGGGCAACTTGTGCTCTGGCTTGAATTCACCCTCAATGATTGACATCCGATAGGGACCTCCTGGGGTTGTATCTAAGGAATCAATCTTTCCGATAAGCGCGAAGAGTATTCGGTCGAGCGAATCAGCCTTGTATGTCATCTCGGTGATTCGGATTGAGTCAATATGGGTGAAGCGTTCCCGCGTGAAATTATCCGCCAAAGCGAGACTGCATAGCGACCAAACCAAGATGGTCTGTGTAAGGAATGATTTCATCTAGCGAACGTGCGGGCCTGCCATCCGGCTACCGGGGGGCATCCTTCGACGTGGGGGTTGAGGGTTGATCTCTCTCGAGAAGTTTGTCTGCGGGCTTGGTAGCCGGTTGGGCAGCGCCCGCTTCTGCCGAAATTATTCGTGTGACCGCCGTAGGTGCCAGTGCCTCTAAGTTAAGTTTAACAACTTCCTTGCCACCCAGCTTTGTAGTCACGCTGATTGCCCCTTCAGAAGAATTCACGACATACGAGTCGTTCTCGATAGCAGGGAGCGTAAGAATCGGTGTAAAGGTCCATGAGGTAAGCTCGGCGTTCTGCCTTTGGTATCCGATAGAGCATGTGCGTTGAGACCAGCCCGATTTCAATTGAGTATGAACGATGGTGCTGGTGAAGAGAGTCGTGCCTGGAATATAGACCTCGTAAGCCTCCACTACGAAATTCTCCTTCGGGTCTTTCTGCGGTCTAGTATGAGCCTCATCAGCAACCAATACGGATATGCCCGCCACAAGCAAGATTGCGAAGTTGAGGAGCGGTTTCATTTTCTTAGCATCTTGGGCTTGTTGGAGAACGTTAAGGCTACCGATGACCGGCAGTTGAGGTGTTGTAGGGGTTGCTGTTGTGGGGTTTAACGGGCATTCGGTACGCAGCCTTGTTGGACAAATTTGGTTCGGCGTCCAGCCAGGAAAAAAATTGCAAAACCTGCTGTAAATGCGCCTGCGACATAGATCACTAGAGATCGCGGTTCGATACGAACATACCAAGCTGGCTCACGGGTGCAGGAATCGTGGACCAACCAGGCCCACACGACTCCGTATTCGGTTCGGTTCCACTTGAGTACTTCTTGAGTCGTTGACGGGTGGCTAAAATGTCCAGGGCTTGTCCAAAGATTCTCTGGGTATGCTGCGATCCTATACGACTTGTGAGGAAGCAAACATACTAAAAGGACGGTAAAGATGACACAGGCTGTCTTGAGTGATTTCTTCATTGTATCTGCCCAACAGATTTATTGAACGGACGGTGGGTTAACTGGGACACACGACCGGTGGGTTAACTGGATACACGACCGGTCGTGTATCAGGGGGCAAAACCTTCCCGGTTGGGCACTTCTCAGGGATAGTCGGTTCACAGGCCCATCGATAGCGGTAGGGTTGGGACTTGGCGAGAAGAATATGCGGTTGGGAGCGTTTGGTTTTCGCGATGGGTTCTGCGAAGAATAGCGGGATTAGAGGTCGAAGTCTAATGGGCTCTGGGCACCGGCTCCGGGTCGATTCATGATGATTTGCGCAGCAGTGCCTTGGGCATGTGAACATCGCCCGCACCCGACGGCGAGGTCCTGAAGGTGCTTCTCGTTGGCGGAAGCGAGATAGGTATGAAGAGTCGGTTCCAATGCCCTGGGAAGTGGAACCACCCGGTGCTTGTTTCCTTTGCCATCGTGAACGGTGATGGTGCCCTGGTCGAAATCGAAATCCTTGGCTCGGAGGTTTAGGCATTCCATCAGCCGCAGGCCGGACCCGAACATGAGAAGGGCGGCAAGTTTCCACGGGTCTTCGAGATGGGCAAAAATGGCGGCGATTTCCAGGCGCGAGAGCACGACAGGGGAGGGGGACGGCGGCCACCGTGGGCTGGTGTGACGTGATCGAGGGTAAATTCCTCAACGCCGAAGACCTTTTTGGTGAGGAAGGCGATGGCGTTGAGGGCTTGCTTCTGGGTGGCTGGAGCGACGTTGCGCTCGAGGACCAGATAGTCGAGGTAGGCGCTGATGGCCGGGGTGCCAGCGTTCTGAGGAGTCTGTTTCAGACTTTCCAAGCAAAAGCGGGTGAAGCGGGTGTTCCAATGCACGTAAGTTCTGAGGGTCATCGGCGGGCATAGACACGCCGCTATCAAGGCGACCAAGATGCTTGCACGACTCCTGAGCTTGACCGCAATTTCAGGGAATAGAAATGGCTTGGCTCAGTGGCTATCTTGAGGTCGAACGCCAGTCGCTCACACCTCATGCCGCAGTGGCCCACGCGTGGTGAAAATTCAAGCGTAGGCCCGGGATCAGCTCAACAGGCGATCGATGACATCCTGTGCGCAGTAGGATGTCTTGCCGGGCTCGAGAAAGCGTGCCACGACCACTGCATCGTCACCGCCAGTTAGAAGAGGTTTTTCGGTGCTGCCATCAGCGACGAGTTGGCCCAAACCGAGGGTGGAGATGAGGCCGTTGCAGACGCATTGGCGGCCGACGGTTTCCTCCAAACTGCCGTCCTTGCGGAGGTAGTCATTGATGGGTTCGCTCGGGCAGCGATAGCCCACACCGCCATCGGTTTTGCGGTAGAGGTGTCGCAGGTAACCCAAGTCGCAGATGCGGGTGCGGTCTTTGCCG
Organism: Akkermansiaceae bacterium; assembly: GCA_903875675.1. GTDB lineage: Bacteria > Verrucomicrobiota > Verrucomicrobiia > Verrucomicrobiales > Akkermansiaceae > Luteolibacter. The sequence continues at coordinate 4,667 of CAIQXC010000062.1, read as the reverse complement.
CAGATGGGAATGGAGGTTTCGGGGCCGCCTTGGATAATTTTGAAAGGAAATCCCGTTGGCGAGGCCACCGGATCGGTGAATACCCGCAGCACGCCGCGGCTGCTGCCGTCGAGCACCTTTTGCTTGAGCTCGGGAGCGATGCCGGATTCCTCACAAAACGCGAAGGCGGTACCGACTTGGACGCCGACCGCACCGAGCGCCTGGGCTTCGGCGATTTTTCCGCGTTCACCGAAGGAACCGGCTAGCCAGTAGGGGAGGCCGAGGCTGGCGATTTTCTGCAAGTCGGGCAGGTCCCGTTCGCCGTAGATGGGTTCGCCGGCGGCATCAATCTGCATGGTACCCCGTGGCGGGGCATTGTGGCCGCCGGCCGTCCATCCCTCGACGATGAAGCCATCGACACGTCCGGAAGATTTGCGTGCCAAAGCGATAGCCAGAGTGGCGGAAGAGACGATGGCTAGGAACTTGGGTCGGTCCAAGCGTTGGTCGGGGGATTTTAGATAGGGTGACGGATCAAACTCAGTGAAAAATTCCTCAGCCCCGGTCGTCCCGTGCACATCAATTTTGAGACGGGCCGCCTGGCCTTGCGCAAGCTGGTCCAAAATGCCCGGCACCGCCCGCGGAATACCCGCTCCCATCAGCACATAATCCACCCCTGCAAGCATCGCGCCAAACAATGAGGGAATCGTCGGAAGCTGGATTTTTTCCAGCAAATTGATGCCGACCAGACCGCGGTGGCCGTGCTTGGCGAGGTTGACTTCAACGAAATTGGCCAGAACCGTCAGATCAACCAGATCCTGAGATGGTTTGAGGGCGTGCATCGGCACCCCAAGAAACTTTTTGGCGACCGACTTGCCGCCTTCAATGAAATAGCGTTTCCAAACGCGCTCGACGATGGCCGGAAAGGGGAAACGTGCCGCAGCCTCAGCCATGTGGCCACCTGGATCACCGCATTGGAGGCGCCGCGTTAACAACAGATCCAAGGCTGTGCCACTCACTACACCCAACTGTCCAGCTTGCGAAACGGCCCGGGCCAATCGCCAATTCGACACACCCACCCCCATTCCTCCTTGAATAATTATCGGTTGCACCGTCATGCGTGGTTCAAGCTTGGGGCAGCAAGGCTGTAAAGCAACCCATTTTTCTAATCATCTTTTGCAAATCCGCATTTTTTCGATTTGAGGGGGATTTCCTGCGGTCGTCGGCGTCATTTTTGCCGATTCAAGCCTGAGGATCAGGTTGGGGGCCAGGGTGTGGATAGCGGGACCGGGTGAAGGGGATTTTGGGCAGACTCGGTATTGGTGCTGGGATCATCCCGTGCTACACGTTGCCCGCCCTGCTCCTCTACGTCCACATTCCCTTTTGCCATCGCGTTTGCCCGTATTGCTCGTTTTACAAGCACACGCCGGGTGCCACTCCGATTGGCGGCTTCTTGGACTCGATCGCCCGTGAGGCCCGCCAGCGGATCCCGCAGGAGGCTGCGGCAGCCCGCACGCTTTATTTAGGTGGTGGCACGCCGAGCATGTTGTCGCCCTGGCATTTGCGCAACTTGTTCGCCGGGTTGAGAGCGGTGGTTGACTTTGATGCGCTGGAGGAAGTGACGTTGGAAGCCAATCCGGCCACCTTCGATGCGGCCAAGGCGCGCTTGTTCCGGGAGTTGGGAGTGACCCGGGTGTCCCTCGGGATTCAATCGTTCGATGACGAGGTACTGGCGACCTTGGGCCGCGAGCACACGGCGGCCCAGGCTAGGGAGTCCGTCGCGATTCTGCGGCGTGCCGACATTCCAGCGGTGAATATCGACCTAATGTTCTCCATTCCCGGCCAATCCAAGGCAAGTTGGCAGGCCACTCTTGAACAGGCGCTGGCGCTTGGCCCAGAGCACATCTCCGCCTACAACCTCAGCTACGAGGAAGATACCGCATTTTTTGAATCACTGCGACGCGGCGAAATGCGTGACGACGAAGACCACAATGCCGAATTCTTTCATTTGGCCGACGACATCCTAACCCATGCCGGGTTTGAGCACTACGAAACGTCCAACTATGCCCGGCCCGGCCAGCGATCATCGCACAATTGCGGCTACTGGCGCGGCGAGGACTACCTCGGCTTGGGGCCTTCTGCGGTGTCCACGATGGCACACGTCCGCTCGAAAAACGTGGCCGATACCTCCAGCTATATCGCCCAAATTCAGGCGTTCGGGCATGCCCTTGCCGAAGCTGAAATCCTCGATCCGGAGGCACGTCGATTGGAATGCATCGCCCTGGGCCTGCGCACGGCTGAAGGGATTTCGCAGGATTTACTCACGGCCGATGCGCTGAGTCGCGCGAAGCACCTTGCCGAAGCCGGCTTGTTGCAGTTCGCAGGGGGCCGACTTCTGCTCATTCACCACGGCCGAGCACTGGTCGATCCGATCGCCGCGGAATTGGTGTAGCCCCGGGTTATGGGGAGATTTTTGGGTTGATTGTTCACAGGCCCGAGCCATGCTCCTGCCGCCGCAATTTATCAGCCCAATCTTTCCCCTCATGTCACTCGTCACTCAAGTGCGCCAAGCCGGCGTTGTCGGTGCCGGCGGCGGCGGTTTTCCCGCCCACGTTAAGCTCGTCGCCAAGGCCGACACCGTGATAGCCAACGGTGCCGAGTGCGAGCCGTTGCTCCACAAGGATGCGGCGGTGCTCCAACACCGCGCCGCCGAGGTGGTGCGCGGCATCCTGTTGTCCGCCGAGGCGGTTGGTGCCGCCGACGTGGTCATCGCCATCAAAGCCAAGAAGAAATACGCGGTGGCTGCTGTGGAGGCCGCCTGCGCCGGCACCCGGGTGCGGGTTCATTTGTTAGATGACTACTATCCCGCCGGGGACGAGTATGATTTGGTCCACTCCGTCACGGGTCGGCTTATTCCGCCTGCCGGCTTGCCGATTCATGTTGGTGTGGTGGTGCAGAACGTCGAAACACTGGCCAACATTGCCGCCGCCGCCGACGGCCGCCCGGTCATTCGAAAAACCATCACCATTGCCGGGGCGGTGCGCCAACCGGCGAGCTTTGAGGTGCCCATCGGTATTTCGCTGCGCGAGTGCATCGCAGCAGCAGGCGGTGCCACCGTGGCCGATCCGGTGCTCAATATTGGCGGCATGATGATGGGCGAGGCCACCTCCGATCTCGACCGACCCGTCACCAAAACCACCGCCGGGGTGATTGTGCTGCCACGCGACCACCACGTGATGGAACGCAAGTTCAAGCCCCCGCAGGTGCAGGCTGCCATCGGCAAGTCCGCTTGTGACCAGTGCCGCTATTGCACCGAGTTCTGCCCGCGGTTTTTGTTGGGATACGCCGTTGAACCCCACCAGGTGATGCGCTCGCTGGGCTTCACCGCCACCGGTTCCGAGCGCTTCAGCGAGTGGGCCGGCCTTTGCTGCTCCTGCGGCCTGTGTACGCTCTACGCCTGCCCCGAACAACTCTATCCGAAAGAAGCCTGCGACGACTCGAAAGCTGTCCTGCGCGCCAAAGGTTGGAAATGGACCGGGGCCACTAGCGTCGAGGCTCACCCGATGCATGACGGTCGCCGAGTGCCCGTCAAGAGCCTGATGAAACGCCTCGGCATCGATGGCTACGACCACCCGGCCCCGCTCCAAGAAGGCGTTCTAACCACCAGCCGGGCGGTCCTCCCGCTCAAGCAACACGCCGGTGCGCCAGCTCTGGCCAAGGTGGACGTCGGCCAGAGCGTTGCCGCCGGCCAGGTCATTGCGGAACCCGCGCCCGATGCCCTCGGTGCCATCATCCACGCGCCTTTCGCCGCCACCGTTGAAGCCGTTACTGGCACTGCCATCATCCTCCGTACAACATGAAAGACCGCGCCCTTGGACTTATCGAACTCACCAGCATCGCCGGCGGCTTTCTCGTCGCCGACACCATGCTCAAGGCATCGAACGTGAAGCTGTTGCTCTCTCGCTCGATTTGCTCCGGCAAGTACATGGTGCTCATCGGTGGCGATGTGGCCGCCGTCGGTGCCGCCATACATGCCGGCTGTACCGCCGCCAAAGGCTGCCTCATTGACCAATTCGTCATTCCCAGCGTCCACCCCGACGTATTTGCCGCCCTCGCCCGTTCGCGGCCGGTCGAACCCACCGGTGCCTTGGGCATTTTAGAATCCTTCAACGTCGCCAACCTGATCGAAGCCGCAGATACCGCAGTCAAAGCGGCCAACGTCACCTTGTTGGAAATCCGCCTGGCCATGGCCCTCGGCGGCAAGGCCTTCGCCACGTTCACGGGTGATGTGTCCTCGGTGCAAGCCGCCGTGGATGCCGGCCGCGCCGTTATTGCCGGGGCCGGTTTGCTGGTCAACGCCGTGGTCATCCCCCGCCCGCACCCCGAAGCCTGGCGCGAAGTGGTGTAGCGGGACATGATTTTCCCCTGTGTTTCGCGGGTCGCCTGTGGTAGTTGTCGCGCGAATCCGAGCCAATGAACGTTTCTGACCTGCGCGAGATCCTGCAATATGTGCCCCGGTTCCGGGAGCGCACGTTCGTGGTTGCGGTGGACGGCGAGGTCGTGGCCTCGGAAAATTTTTCGAATGTGCTCTTGGATCTGGCGGTACTGAGGTCGCTGAGCATCCGGGTGGTTCTTGTCCATGGGGCGAGCTTCCAGATCGAGCGGCTGGCGGCGGAGCGGAACGTGGCGAT
>CAIQXC010000061.1 GCA_903875675.1 Akkermansiaceae bacterium | reverse complement strand
GATTCCTACCGCAAAATATCCATCAGTTCTCTAACGTCTCCGATCTACTCCCTGTCTCACCAAGCACGGCTTCCTGATAGAGCGTATCGAGACAGATGTCCTGTTCGTTCGGCCAAGTTGCCGTGCCGTATATCACGGCGAATCGGCTGAAATACTCCACATCACGAAGTTCGCGAAACACGCCGAAATTGAGGAGATGTGAACCATCGAATACTCCCATCTCTCCATTCGTTCGCTGCTCCCTTTTGTCCTGCCGATTAAGGTAGGGACGCCAAGGGCCTTCAAGGTGCCACATCTCCCCGCGTCCAAATCCTCACCCGTCGCGCCTCCCCGTCGCCCTCCCTTACCCCGGTAGCAGGGCTAGCAGAGACAGTTGAACAATGCACGGCTGAGCAACCCCACCAGCCCATTCTTCCTCTTCCAAATCACAATCCACAATCCTCAAATGATATCATTCACGCTTGGAAAAGCCACTGTAAGGAAGTGTTTGCCCGTCGCCTTTGCCGAGCGTCTTCGTTTCGCCACTGCGGGTTTCCTTGATGATGGTCTCGAACGGATCGCCATTGAAGCATACCTCGCCAAAGAATACCCACATGGACGAGTCGTCATTCACGAACATCGGCGCGAGTTTGCCGGCCGTCGTGGTGTAGCTGAGGCCACCGAGGATTTCAGTGCGTCCGCCGCCGAGGGTGTGAATGAGCGTGCCGCCACGTTCGGTTTTGTAGCCGAGCAGCCACACATCGCCGCCGTCGTTGGTGAGGTGGGTGCCTTGGTTTTCGATGTTGAGCTGCCGCGCCCAGACGCGCTGGTGGCGGAAGCGGAAATCATCGCCCACCACGTCTTCGAGGAAGACCTCACCGCCTGCACTGCGCGGCGTGCCTTGAATGGTGTGCGTCTCCATGCTGCGCAGGACAACGCTGCGCTTAGCGTTAATCTCGATGCCGCCGCCCAAGTGACTAAAGTGCTCCAGCCACACCACGGGTGTATCGCCGTCATCGATGCGGAAATTGATAAGATCGCGCTTGCCGTAGTTGACGATGCCGCCGAGCCCGAGGATGCGGCGCACTTTGCCGCGCACGATGATCGTCGCGCTGCTCTTGTAGTGGCCTGGGAAGAAGATCGTGGCCGCGCCGGAGTCCACTGCTTTTTGAAGGGCGGCAGCAGAGTCCGTTTTCGCCATTGGGTCTGCGCCGAAGTCATCCACGACGGCCCACTTCGCCGGGGCTTCCCACGTCGTCGGCGGCACATCTCTCACGGGGAGCCGGAGCGAGGTGGCGGACGATGGAAAAAGCATGCTGGTCGGGTGCGAGGAATACTCCCTGATGTCCGGCCCGAGGCTACCGGGCTTGTCCTCGCCGGTGATGCGATACGCGGCTGCAAAGTCCGGCGTCTGCATGTCTGCGAGGGCGCGTTTGTAGCCGGTCGTCCTCACGTCGCGCAGCAGAATGCGGCCGCCGTTGAAGTTCACAATGGCAGGAAAATTTGCTGCAGCACCGCGACCGGTGAGGGTGGCCTCGGTGAGCAGCACCTTCCCATAAGTGCTCACTGCCGGGGCCGCGTTGTCGCTCGTGAGCCCGCGAATGCTTATGCTCTGCCCTTCGTTTTGAAAACCCGTCTGGCGCTGCCCGCGTAGCGCTATGTTTTCAAACGTCTGGCTGTTGACCGCCCCCGCTGTGGTGATGCCGCGATCGAAGCCGATCACCTCACAGTTTTTCACCAGCAGCGGCCCGTTCATGTCGCGATGCGCGAGGTCCAGCCCCACCACGCCGCTCCCCTCGCCCGCGACGAATCGGCAATCGCGCACCGCGCCCGTATTATTCGAATAAAATTGCAACCCGACCGCGCCGGGATTTCGACTGCCGACATCGAAAGTCAGATTTTCGACATAATTGTGAAACCAGTCCGCGCTCCCAAAGCCGCCGCAACACATGATGGCCGCCGGTTTCTTGGCATCCGTAAAGGTCCCATCCTTCAACCGCAGCACCGTTTTTTCTCGGTCAGCCCCGCGCAGGGTCGTATTTCCCCAGTTGTCGTGCCCGCCGAATTTCTTGGGCCAGGTCAGCGTTGCTGAGACGAGATACGTGCCCTTGGGAAAAAAGAGCAGGCGATGCCATCCCACGTTTTCATTCAGCGCCCGCTGGATCGCTTCCGTGTCGTCGCTCACGCCGTCGCCCTTCGCTGAGTAAGGCGGCTGCGTCACATCCACGACATTCGCGTTCGCTGGGTAGGTTTGGGTTCCTGCGCGCAGGCCATCGCCGACGGCAATGGCGGCGAGGAACAGAAATAGATTTCGGAAAAGGTGCATAGTGGATGCTGGATCAATCGCCCGAAGGAGGCAGTGCATATTGGTTGAGGTGAATTTACGGAGCTGATGCCGGTCGGGCAGCGGCGCCTTTATTGTTCAGCTTTTGGGGCTCCCGTGAACGGCCGACCGGAATTGTTTGGGATTTCCCGTTCATCGGGGAGCATTCAGCGCCACCGATGATTGCCTGACAAGGACAAAAATGAGACGAATTCCGCACTTGCTCAACCATCCCCGCCGACCTCCAAGAATCCCTCACCCGCCTTTGCGCGAGGCAATCTTCTCTTCAATTCAAAATCCAAAATTTCTCTCCTTTTCTCCCTCTTCCCTTTGCGATCTCTTGTGCATTTTTGCGACCATACATACCAGAATTTCTTAGCCGCAAGGAGGTGCAACAAGCCGCAAAGCGAAGATGCATCGTCTCCTCTTCGACTCAGAAATAGGCCACACCGGCCGCAAAGATCGGCTGGTGCTTGTTGCCGGGGATGTTTTTGGCGACTTGGGTGGCGGCGCGTTCGGAATGGGCCATCTTGCCGAAGACCCGTCCGCAAGGCGAGGTGATGCCTTCGATGGCGGCCAACGAGCCATTTGGATTGATGGAGATATCCATCGACGGCAGACCGTTGGCGTCGCAGTATTGAGTGGCAATCTGGCTGGCGGCGGCGAGTTGTGCAATCATCGCTGCGGATGCATAGAACTTGCCTTCGCCGTGAGACATCGGAACCGTGTGGAGGTCGCCAACCCGGGTGTTGGCCAGCCATGGCGAAAGTGTGCTGACGACCCGGGTGTTGACATAACAGGAGATATGGCGGCCGATGTCGTTGTGGACGAGGGTGGGAGCGGTGGCCGGTGGTTCGGCGCTTCGGTGTTTCGGTGGTTCGGTGATGCGCGATGCTGCATCCTCTATCGGCGATCCACTATCCATGATCCGACCGTAAGGCACGAGACCGGTTTTGATTAGGGCCTGGAAGCCGTTGCAGATACCGAGGATGAGGCCGTCGCGGTTGAGGAGCAGATCCATGATGGCATCAGCCACGCGGGGGCTGCGGATGACGGTGGCGATAAATTTGGCGGAGCCGTCCGGTTCGTCGCCGGCGCTGAAGCCGCCGGGGAACATCAAGATTTGCGAGCAGCGGATCTGCGCCGCGAGGGCACGCAGGCTTTCGTCAATGTGCGAGGTGCTTAGATTGCGGAAGACCAAGATATCAGCCTCAGCGCCGGCCTCGCGGAACGCCTTTGCGGAATCGTATTCAGAATTGGTGCCGGGAAAGGCAGGGATCACGACCCGAGGACGGGAAGTGGCGGATCGTGGATGGTGGATCGTGGATGGAGAGTCAGCGTTCTGCGATCCACGATCCATTATCAACGATCCACTATCCACTATCTTCGCCATCTCCGCTTTCGTCGGATAGACGGGCTCGAGGGTGGCGGTCCAAGCGGTCCGCAGATCGGCTAGATCGTGGTTTTCTTGGGAGAAGACGAGGGTTTGGGCTGCGGTGGTTTGGCCGACGGACTGGGCGTTGAGGGCTGGCGGAAGTGGTTCGATGTGCTCGATGAGGAAGGCAAAATAGCGGGGGCTGAACAGATCAAGACAGGCAGGCCGCCCGTCTTCCGAGGCAGGTGGGACGCCTGCTCTCCCCTCTGCGAAGCCGATGCCATTGCCGAAGGCCATTTTGGCTAGGGCGGCGGCGAGTCCGGGCTGGCCGATGTGATGCAGCGCGAGGAGTTTGCCGGCGGTGTTGAGCTGATGGAGTTGCTCGGCGACTTGTCTGAGTTGCTGAAAATCCGGCAGATCATCTCCATCGCGAGAGATTTCTACGATGGAAATCGTGGATCCAGCTTGCTTGAACTCAGGCGAAAGCGCCAGCGACGCTTGGCCGGGTGCCAGAGCAAAGGCCACCAAGGTGGGCGGCACATCCAGTTCGTTGAACGAGCCAGACATCGAGTCCTTGCCACCGATGGCCGCCAGACGCAGCGCGTGCTGGGCATGGAACGCACCTAACAACGCGGCGAATGGCAAGCCCCAGCGAGCCGGGTCGATGCCGAGTTTGGGAAAATATTCCTGCAGTGTGAGGCGGATATCGGGCAGTCTAGCGCCGGCGGCGACGGCCTTGCAGACGGCTTCAGTGATGGCATAGACGGCACCATGGAACGGTGACCATGAGGAGATATAGGGATTGAAGCCCCAGCTCATGTAGGTGCAGACGTTGGTGTCGCCTTCCAACAGCGGCAACTTTGCCACCATGGCATCGGGCGGTGTGAGCTGGTGGCGGCCACCGAAGGGCCACAACACGGTGCCGGCGCCGACCGATCCATCGAACATTTCGCCGAGGCCTTTTTGCGAACACGTGTTCAGATCCCGGAGAATCCCGATCGTGGATTGAGGATTTTGGATAGATGATAGAAGATCTCCCTGAGGGGCTTTGACGCGGAGGGCGGCGGATTGTTGGACGCCGTTGGTGTCGAGGAAGGCACGCGACAAATTAACGATCGTCTTACCGCGCCAAGTCATCACCAGGCGGCCGCTTTCCGTGACGGTGGCGACGTGCGTGCATTCGAGGTTTTCGGAGTCGGCGGCGTGGGTGAAGAACTCGATTTGCGAGGCGTCAACGCAGACGGCCATGCGCTCCTGGGACTCGGAAATGGCCAGTTCGGTGCCGTCGAGGCCATCGTATTTTTTGGGGACGGCGTCGAGGTCGATGGCGAGGGACGGGGCGATTTCACCGATGGCCACGGCCACCCCGCCCGCACCGAAGTCGTTGCAAACTTTGATGTTGCGGGCAAGTTCGGGATTGCGGAACAATCGCTGGATTTTGCGCTCGGTGGGGGCGTCGCCTTTTTGGACTTCGGCGGAATTTTCCAACGCGGTATCGGTGTGTTCCTTGGACGAGCCGGTGGCACCGCCGACGCCGTCGCGGCCGGTGCGCCCGCCGATGAGCAGGATGACGTCGCCAGCGGCCGGGCTGCCACGGAATACCTGTGATCGCGGTGCAGCTGCCACCACCGCGCCGATTTCCATGCGTTTGGCGACGTAGCCGGGATGATAGACTTCGGCGACTTGGCCGGTGGCGAGGCCGATCTGGTTGCCATAAGACGAGTAGCCGCGGGCTGCTGTCTGACAGATTTTCTTTTGAGGGAGTTTACCGGGGAGGGTATCGGAAAAGGGCGTGAGCGGATCGCCGGCACCGGTCACCCGCATGGCCTGATAGACATAGGAACGGCCGGAGAGTGGGTCGCGGATGCAACCGCCGAGGCAAGTGGCCGCTCCGCCGAAGGGTTCGATTTCAGTGGGATGGTTGTGGGTCTCGTTCTTGAACATCACCAGCCAGTCCTCACGGATTGGATTTGAAAGTGGAGAGTTCAAATTTGAGATATCGACGGGCACGACGATGCAGGCGGCGTTGACTTCCTCGGAAACCTCGAGGTTGTCGAGTTCCCCGGTATGCTTGAGTTCTCGCATGCCGATGAGCGCGATGTCCATCAAAGTGACCGGTTTGTCTGCCCGGCCTAGCATCTCACGAGTGGCCAGATAGGTCTGCCAGGCGCGCTCGGCCACTGCGCATCCGGGGTCGAAGGTGACATCCTCTATCTTTGTCAAAAACGTGGTGTGGCGGCAGTGGTCGGACCAATATGTGTCGAGCAGCCGGATTTCCGTCACACTCGGGTCGCGCTGCTCCTCATCGCGAAAATACGCCTGGCAAAATGCCAGATCCGCCGCCGACATGGCCAAGCCCAAATCGGCGCGGAGACTGGCCAATGCGGCCGGGGAGAGTTCGGAAAATCCGGCTAGAACGGCGACATCCCGGGGCGCAGTGGCGGCTCGGCGCTCACAGCCCGCCGCCACCGGGACCTCGTGGGAATCCACCGCGTTGATGACGTAGGCTTTGACGCGGGCCAACTCGTGTGGGCTGAATGAACCGGCAAGAATAACCACCTTGGCGGAGGCAACCAGCGGGCGGTCCTTGCCGGTGAGGATTTGCACGCACTGGGCGGCGGAGTCGGCCCGCTGGTCGAATTGGCCGGGCAGGTATTCCACGGCAAAGGCGGATTCATTTTCGGCTCGGACCAGGGAGTCGCTGGCAGAGTCGATTTGCGGCTCGGACAGCACCAAGCGCACAGCGTCGGCGAATTCCGCGGCGCTAAGCCCCTCCATGGCGTAGCGCTGGACGAGCCGGACGCCGGTCAATCCGGGCAGGCCAAGCGATTCGCGGAGGTCATGCAGGAGGTGGCGGGCCTCGGCGTTGAATTCGGCCTTTTTTTCGACAAAAATGCAGTTCATGGGGCGGGGTGGCTGGGCACGGCTGGGATGCTAGAATGCGCAATGGCCAGCGCAAGTGCAATGGGCCGGGCGGCGGTAAATTCTTGCACCGGGCCACCCGGCCAATCCAGTTGAGTTTGCGATGCTGTGATGAAACAGGGAAATCGTCATAAACCACCCAGCTAAGGCAACCCTCAGCTTGACGCAACCGCCTCACAGAGTACGCTGGCTGCGGAGTGCTCCGGGCTTGGGAAAAACCCGAAATATTCCGACTTCCTCTTGATTTTTTGCGTTGCAATCACGAGGGTGGTCGTCAAACTGTATTCACAAAGCATTCTTATGAACGCCAACAAGCCCATTCGTCCGTTCGCATTGCCAAAAATTAGCAAGCCCGTGAAACCCCGCGGCTTTGCTTTGATCATCACGCTTGCCCTGATGGTGCTTCTCACACTCATCGTGGTCGGCTTATTGTCACTCTCAACGGTGGCTCTGCGCACGGCCTCGCAGGGCAATGCCATGGCCATGGCGCGGAGCAATGCCCGGGTCGCGCTGATCATCGCCTTGGGCCAACTTCAGAAGACGGCGGGCATGGATCAACGGGTGACGGCGCCGGCGGATTTTGCGGGCGACACTGGCGGCGTGCGCTTGGCTGACGGCAAAGCCCCGCGCAACGACAAATCCCTCAACAGTATTGCCAACGGGTTGTCGGTTCTCAAACCCGGCACCCGCTATTGGACCGGCGTCTGGAATACCGTCACGGCCAGTGCTCCCTCGACCCTGATTTACACCAGAACCCCCAGCGCCACGGGCGTCCAATGGCTCATCAGCGGCAATGAACTGGATGCCTCCACCCCTCAATCCTTCACTCCCGCCTCCCCGGTTGCCGCCCTCTCGCCCAACGGCACGGTCAACGACAAAACCACCGCCGTGGTCCTCGTCGGCAGCGCCACCGTCGGTGCCCCCACCCCAGTGACCATCGACAACTATGTGTCCGCGCCTCTGGTGGGCGTGACCACCCCCAATCCGCTCGGCGGTGAAATCCGCGGCCGCTATGCATGGTGGATTGGCGACGAAGGCGTGAAGGCCCGCTTTAACCGCATGGCTCTGAGCACCCCCAAGGATGCGGTCACCTACCCATACCTAGCCAACCAGCGGGCGGGCTGGGAGGTGGTGCCCCCACTCACCGCCTATCCCACGCCTGCGGACTCAGCACGCCATGCCAAGCTGGAACGGGTGGTGACCCTGCCGGAAGCCAAGCTCCTCGACCCGACACTCACGTCCTCGGCCGGCACGCCAGTGGCCCTGTTTCACACCGCCACCACCGATGGCTTCGGGGTGCTGGCCGATTCACTGCAAGGTGGTCTGCGGCTGGACCTAACAGCATATCTGAGCCAGGGATTTCCCTCCACCAACAAATCGACCTTCACCAACGCGCCCAAACAAGG
>CAIQXC010000060.1 GCA_903875675.1 Akkermansiaceae bacterium | reverse complement strand
CCACCCTGCCGCCACCGCCGCCGCCGCCAAACCAACCTGCCGGTGAACCGCCAACGCTCGCGAAATCCGCGAAATAGACGCCGGCCCCGCCGTTCCCCGCTTGCCGGGAAGCTCCCGCTGTGCCAGAGCTTCCAGCGCCACCGCCGCCTCCGCCGGTGGAATCCACTCCCTGATCCGGCCAGACTCCGTTCCCGCCGCTGTTGCCTTGGCCCGTCGTGCCAGAACCAGCTTGAGACCTTGAACTGTTACTCGCACCGGCGCCCCCGCCGCCAGAACCGCCGTTGGCACCCTGCCCGCCAGCATCTCTCGACGACCCGCCGCCGCCGCCCAGGGCGGTCAGCGCGTCGAACATCGAGTTGCCTCCAGTTGTTGGATTTGACGCGTCATACAGATGTGGCGGCCCGCCAGCACCCACGGCGACAGCAACACCGACGCCGGGGCTGACCACAACCCCGGTTTGGTGTATCACGCCGCCCGCACCCCCGCCGCCACCGCCGTTGGCACCGCCACCCCCGCCGCCGCCCACCACCAGCACTTCCACGGAGCTTACGCCGTCCGGCGGGGTCCAGGTGCCGCTGCCGCCGGTAAACGTGACAATGTCATATCCGTTGGCAGTGGTGTTGGTGGAGGTCAACTGCGCCGAGGCGCTTGGTGCCGCCGCAAACAGCGCCAACGCCCCCAGCAGGGCGGTGCCGCGGGCGAAGGGTGCGAGGATTCGTTTTTCTAACGGATTGTGGACTATTGATTGCGGGTTCATGTTTTTTGGTTGGTCTGGGCTGGATATACGAGATGCCTGTGAATGATCCGCACGGGTTTGAGCGGTGTGTTGTTGGGTCGGACAGGCAGTCCCAAAAACACTTTTCGCGAAAATATGAACCTGCGGCAACTACTCTTTAGGATAGTTCTTACAGGCGGGTGCCTGCCGCGCCGGTTCACTCGAGGTGGACGATCCCGCGGCGCAAGGACAGCCTCATACGGCCATGGTCCCACCTTTCTCGAACGGTTGTTCCGTCATGCGCCACCCACCGCGCTGATCATTGATGAGACCACGCGTTTTTTTGCCGCCGCGACGTTTCTTGCCCGCCGCCGCATTTTTTACCTGCTGGCCCCGGACAGCGGGTTCCACACCCGTCTGAAACCCAAGCCCCGAAAGTCTTTCAGGTTGAGCGTCGCGAAATCGGTGACTCCAAACGCAATCAAACTCAGTGCCGTGCGGGTGTCATAGATTCTCCTGCGGGCGAACTCCGGTTCGGCGGCCCGCTGCCACATGGCATCGTGAAGTTCCCGACTGCGGGGTGAAAACCCCAATATTTTCCACTGTGGATGATGGCGGAATTGTTCCACCACCGCGACGGCTTCAGCCGCGCCCAGTGGCAGCAGCAGCACCGCCGGATTGCGCAGCAGCAGATAGAACTCCGTCAGCACGAACTCGCTGAGAGCCACATCCTCACGCCCGGCCAAGCCGTCCAGAAACTCCCTGGCCGCCAGATGGTGGGGAGAGTCCGGGCAATAGCTGTAGAGCAGGATATTCGCATCGATGGAGATCATGGCCCGGACAGCTTCGGTTCCGCGTCAAGAAACGCCACCTCGCGCAATTGCCTGGCACTCAGGCCTTGCCAACCCACCGTCGTGGAAACCGGAAGACTCCACACACTGCCGACGGGCGGCCCCTGCCCGGCGTAAACTTCCAACAACAGTTCCGCCCCTCGCCGGAACGTCTCGGCCAACGACCATTCCCGCGCCTTCGCAAACGTGCGTATTTCCCGAAACAACTCTTCCGGAACCTGAATTTGCGTCTTCGTCATGCTGGAAATTTCACCTCACTGCAAATTGATGTCAACGTGAAAAACAACGGAAATATTTTTTCGCGGCCTCACTCGAGGTGGACGATCCCTCGGCGCAAGGCGCAGACCACGGCTTCGGTGCGGTCCTGCACGTGCAACTTCACAAACAAGCCCTTGAGGCGGAACTTCACCCCCGCCTCTGTCAGATGAAGGTGATCGGCAATTTCCTTGTTGCTGAAGCCCCTGACGAGGTAGTGCAACACCTCCATTTCAAGCTGACTCAACTCCTCCCGCGCCAGGCGTTCGGACAAGCGTTTGGCCACTTGGGCCGGCAGGCAGTCTTGGCCGGCAACCACCGCGCGGATGGCATCCAGGATGATCACGTCGTCCATATCCTTGAGCAGGAAAGTCCGGGCACCTGATTGCAGCGCCCGGAAAATATCCTCGTCGGTGTCATAGGTCGTCAGCACAATGAAACGCCCGTCGGGAAACTCGTTGCGGATGGCCAGAATCACCTCCACTCCGCTGAAACCGGGCAGGCGCAGGTCCATCAGCACCACATCCGGGCGGATGTCGCGATAAAGCGTCACGGCTTCATGGCCGTCACCGGTCTGCGAGACCACGACCATGCCCGGTTCGCTCTCGATGAGTGCGATGATTCCGCGGCGGAAGGCCGCGTGGTCATCAACCACCATCAATCGGATCGAATGTCTTGCCTTCATCTTACGCGGGGTTGACAGTGGTCGGATCGGCCGCGAGCGGCAAGCACAAGCTCACCACAGTGCCTTGGCCCGGCTTGCTGAGCACCTGCAAGGCGGCGTGCAATTCGGCGGCACGTTCGCGCATGCCCACGATTCCGAATCCCCCCTCGCTCAGCGGGGGCTGTGCCGGATCAAAGCCGCAGCCGTCGTCCGTGACGGACAAGCGCAGTTGCTGCGGCTCAAACTCCAGCAGCACCCCGATCTCGCTGGCACGAGCGTGGCTGGCGGCATTGGTGATGGCTTCCTGCCCGATGCGCAGCAAGTTGTTTTCGGTCACGGGTGCGAGCCGCCGCGCTTGGCCCTTGACCCGGACTTTCGCGGCGATGCCGCGACCATCCGTCAGGTGTTTCAGGATGCCGCGCAGCGCGGTGGCGAGGTCGCCGGTTTCCAGCACCTGCGAGCGCATGTTCCAGATCGAATTACGGGCGTCGGCCAGGCTGCTGCGGGCCTGGTCGCGGGCTTCGTCCAGCGGCGCGCGTGCAGTGGAATCGGGCGGCAGTTTGCGCTTGACCACTTCCAATTGCATGGTGATCGCGCCCAGGCCTTGGGCGAGGGTGTCGTGCAACTCCCGGGCCATGCGGTTGCGCTCGTTCCAGATGGCGGTGAATTCCGCCTCGGACTTGACGCGCGCCAATGCTTGGGCGTGAAGTCTTTGCCGCAGCCGACGCCGGACGACCATCCAGATTCCACCGCCGATGAGCGTCCCGGCCGCCAGCCACGACATAGCCAGGAACCAGCGCGTCTGCCAATAATACGGCACCACCGTGAAATCCAGCGAGGTCCCGGTATCGTTCCAAACCCCATGGTTGTTGCAGGCGGTCACCTGAAACCGGTAGCGGCCCGGCGGCACCATGCTGAAGTAGGCCACCCGTTGCGGGCCGGCTTCCATCCACGTTTCGTCCAACCCTTCCAAGCGGTAGCGAAAACGCACGTTTTCCCGACCCGTGAAACTCACGACATCATATTCGATTCCCAACTGGCGCACGCCTTGGCCTAACGACAAGTCGCCCGCATGGCCGTGCAAATCCGCAGGTGGCGGGCCGCCGGTCTCCCCGTCCTCCACCACCCCACTCTCGTAGGCTGCGACACACCGACCGTTGACGGTCAGCCGGTTTAGCAGAACCACCGGAGGTTCGGGCGGATGGTCGAGGCCGCGTTGCGGACGGATGATGGCCAAGCCGGAGGCCATCGGTATGCACAGTTCGCCGGACCGGTTGCGGGCCGCCCGCGGCCAGTTGAGGCAACTTGCCTGCATGACCGGCCAGCCTTCGCCACGCCCGCATAACACCGGGTGGACTTTGCCCGGTTTCCCCGCCGCCACGGCCTCCAACTCCGCCAGTTTCACCCGGAAGATCCCCCGGTCCCCGGCACACCACAAGCAGCCGTCCCCATCGGTTGGTAGAATCTGGGAGACCGCTTTTTCCTCAATGCCCTGATCTTTGGAGAACCGCTGGAACACGCCCTGTTTGAGGCGTCCCAGGCCGCACGTGGAGTAGCCGATCCACAGGCTATTGTCGGGCGTGACATGCAAGCAGCGAATGGCGTCGAGTGGCTTGGCAAGCCGCGGGGTTTCATCCACCAGGGATTCGCCGTGGACGCGCAACAAGCGGCCCGCCTGGGTGGCCGCCCACACGGTTCCCTCCATATCTTCGACCAAGGCACCCGCATAGTCGGGAATGGAGGATCCGAAATCGTAGGGCACCGGAAACCGGGTCAAGCGATCGTCGCGCAAACGATAGAGGTTATGCTCCATCGTGCCAAACCACAGTGTGTCGTCAGATCCGGGAAGCAACGAACGGACCCACGAATCATCACGGCCATCCGTGCCTGCAACGCCGGAAAACTCGCCGGCACACCACCGCATCAATCCGTGTCCGTGGGTGCCCAGCCAGACACCGCCGAGAGGATCGGCCGCCACGCATTCGGCATAATATCCCCGCCACCCGGGCGGCTCGGTCATTTCCCGCCATTCATCTCCCTGCGCACAGGCTAACAGCCCATTCGTGCCCACCGCGTAACGCATGCCGCCACGGCCTTCGCAAAACGATTGCACGCCAGCTAACATGTCGCTGATCGGATTCACCAGCTCGACCGTCCGCAATCGGACTTGGATGAGTCCCGTGCGGCGGGTGCTCACCCACAGGTTGCCTTCCCGGTCGTCGGCCAAACCCAAGATGTACGGACATGCCACCGGCACCTGCCTGAACTGCTTGTTTTCATGAAGGAAAAGCGCGCTGGACTTTTCGGTGTTGCAAGCGACCCACAATTGGCCGCGACCGTCCTCGTGCAGCACGCGCACCATCCCGCCTGGCACCTCGCCCAAGGGTTCGACCCGCCCGTCTTCCCGCGCCGACCAAATCCCCGCACCGTCGCTGAACCACACGCCACCGCGCCCGGCCGCCGCAAGGCACGTCACCGGCCGCTCCCGCGTCAGCAGGGTCACCAATCGCCCGTCCCGCAGCACCCCGACCTGGCACCCGGAGGCGAACCAGATCGGCCCGCGCGGGTCGCGGACCAGCCATGTTTCATCGGTGCCGGACACGCCTGCGGCGGCTGGCCCGAGCGCCTCCACCTTGCCCTCGCGAATCCGGCAAAGCGGCACCGCCGTCGAGCGATAGGAAACCCAGATGCTCCCGTCCTTGTCTTCAGCCATGCCGCATGGCCGCTGCTGCTCAGGCAACCCGTCGCCCACCCGGAAGACCTGGACGTCCGCGCCACCCACGCAGGCCACGATGCCGGACTTGCCCAGCCACATCCGCCCGCGGCTGTCCTCGCACATGGCCGGCGTCACGACATCCGGCAAGGCCGCTTGGGACACCTGCGGCACCGACCTGAATTCCTCGCCGTTGAAGCGAAACAAGCCCACGCGCGTCGCCACCCACAGATACCCGTCCGTCCGCCGCACCACACCCATCACCGTGTTGGTCGGCGTCCCGTCATCCACCGTCCATGAGCGCACGTAAAACGACGCCACCCCGGCCATTGGCGGCGGCATCCCGCCGGCTTCCCCGCCTCCGTCCGCCGCGAATGCGACACCCCCACACGCTGCTAAAAAAACGGCCAATCCGCGCCGCACGCGCCTGCCCGGCGATGATTGGCACACCCCCGCACCCTGGCAAATCTCCCCCCGGCACGGCCAACGGCGAATCCGCAGCGGCAGGAGGATCTGGCGGCACGAACAGGTTGCCATGAGGTGATTCAGGCCGACGAACACACGCGCAGCGTAACCCGCCGCGTGCGACATGGACAAGCCGCGAATCGTCGGGGGAATCGTCCGTCAGTTTCGGCCTGGAGGGTGATCTTGCCGGGTTCAACCGGTTTGTGTGCCGTTTGACGAAGATCAGGCAGCCGATGTAGAGCCAGTGGGACTTGTCGTTCTTATACAGGTCCGCTGCGCTCGCCGTGGCGGTTACCGTCATGACACCGAGGGTCGTCGCAACCAGCAGTCGGCCTAAATT
>CAIQXC010000059.1 GCA_903875675.1 Akkermansiaceae bacterium | reverse complement strand
CCTCGCGCACCAGGCAGCCCTCGGCCAGCTTTGTCACGATCAAGTGGTGCCGCCAGTTCATGAGCCAAGCGTCTCTCAACCCGGACATTTTGTCCAGCGTGCGCAGCCGCGTACGGGGAGGAGGTAACAACTGGCCAAAACCCTTGGTCACTGTTTGGTCACTGTTGCTAGGTCGATTTTCATGCCATTTGGCGCATTTTGGCGCACTTCGGAAGGATGGCCCTAGCAGCGAAAGCGATTGGTTTTCAAGCTGCAACCCTTTTATTTCAAGGGATTTAGAGCGGAGGGGGTGGGATTCGAACCCACGGAACCTTTCGGCCCTCCAGTTTTCAAGACTGGCGCAATCGACCACTCTACCACCCCTCCATGGGCAACGCCCGTGGCGGGATAGTGGCTGAGGCGAAGAGGAAATCAAGCAAATCCATCGGGCATGTCCAAAATGAATATTTTGTGCTTAGCAGGTGCCGGCCGATCGGCTACAGATTGGCCATGGACGAACCGACACGCGATCACGGCCCGCAGCCACTGGACCGATGGCTGAACCAGTGGCAGATGAGCAATCACGATTTGGTCACGGCCTCTGGGGAGCAATTGAGCCACAAGCAAGTGCAGAAGGCCCGCAGCGGGCGTCATTTGACGCTGCACCTGATGCAAAAGGTGATGCGGGCGTTCAACGCAGCGATTCGCGCGAGTTTGGACGAGCAAGCGCTGGCGAGATTTGTCGAGTATCCACACCGCCAATTGTTCAACTACGCGAAGAACCACGATCCGGCATGGAAGGACCCCAACGAGGAACTGCTGCCCCCTGCCACTGCTCCTTGAATCTGAAAAGGCACTGCAATTGCCCGGAATCACCATGGTCTTAGCCGAACCTCGACCCCAGTTGCCGCTCCGGCCGACGGCTCTTGCACAAGGGATGCTGCGGGAGGTGATAGGCGCAGGCGATCTGGTGATAGATGCAACTGCGGGTAACGGCCATGACACGGTGTTTCTAGCGGAATGTGTGGGTCCCGGCGGTCGGGTGCTGGCATTTGATGTGCAGGCAGCAGCCATTGCCGCAGCGCAGGAACGGGTCAGGGCGGCGGGCCTGGTCCTGCGGGTGGAATTTTTTCAAGAAAGCCATGCAATGATGGATACCCGCGCCGCGCCCGGCACAGTGGCGGCTGTGATGTTCAACCTCGGCTACCTGCCCGGTGAGGATCATCGGGTGATGACCCAGCCAGCGACCACCCTGCAGGGACTGGAATGCGCCAGCGGGCTGCTCAGGGAGGGGGGCGGGCTGGCGGTGGTTTGTTATCCCGGCCACCCCGGCGGTGCGCTGGAGGCTGCTGCGGTGGAACGATGGTTTGAGGCACTGGCAGAACGGGGCTGGCGGGTCGCCCGCTACGGCGCGTTGGGCACCCGCCGGCCGGCACCGTTTCTACTGTTCGCCTCGCAGGCAAGGGGTTGATTTCAGCTGCAGCCTTGGCTGGTGCCGCATTGGGTGCAACAGCCGCAAGCGCCGGCGCGGATGACCTTGTCGGAGCCACAATTTGAGCAGGTGATGCCCATAAAGGCACTGCCTAGAGCGGTTTTGACGCGGTCATGGCCGGCGACGGGCAAGACCGAGAGGTCGTCACCGGTGCGGCTCAGCTCGCGGACCGGACGGTTGACGGCGGCTTTTTCCATTTCGGTGATTTCCGGCATGGGCAGGTCTTCCTGATAGGTGTCCGGCGAAGTGGCTTCGCGATAGCCCTTGATGAACTGGCAACCCATCCAGCGGAAGACATAGTCGGTGATGCTGAAGGCGGTGCGGATGTCCGGATTTTTGGTGAATCCGCTGGGCTCAAACCGCTGATAGGCAAATTTTTTCACCATTTGTTCGAGAGGCACGCCGTATTGCAGGGAGATGGATGTGAGGGTGGCGACGGTGTCCATGAGGCCGCCGATGGTGCTGCCTTCCTTGGACATTTGGACAAACAATTCGCCGGGTTGGCCATCGGCGTAGAGGCCGACGGTGATGT
>CAIQXC010000058.1 GCA_903875675.1 Akkermansiaceae bacterium | reverse complement strand
GTACGTACCTACCGTGCTGCCCACCGTCACCGTGACATCTCCGCTGCCCGCCGCGACGTCATACACGTGGTAGTGCAGGCCGTCCATGGTATGCACGGCGGTCCGAGTCGCGCTCACGCCGTCGTTGACCGTGGTGGTGTGGGTTACATTTTTTCCTTCGCCGCTCGTGACCAGTATCGTCAACCGGAAGGGCCCGGTGGCGCTACGATGGATCGTGAAGGTATCCGGGTTGGCCCCCCAGCACAGAAGCGGGACAATCGTCAGCGCGTTGCCGTTGCCGGGATCCTCCATCTGCCCGAAATAGCCCGGATTGCCGTCGCCGGTGTTCTGGCCGGTCCACATGCCATCGCCTCCACCATGCGTGATCGAGGTGATACCGGCCGGGAGAGCTGTCACATCCCACGAGCCGTCGTAGGGTTGCATCCAGTTTCCCAGGCCAGCGTGAGTCAGCCCGTAGAGGATGTAACCATCCGCTCCGTACTCCGTGCTGCCATTGAGGCCAAGGGCGGCGGCGGTCCGCCAATTCGGGCCTGCGGTGGTGTCCACGCCCACAGCCGTGGCCGCCTGCACGCCACCCGCCCCCATGATGGCCATTGCCGCCACCAGGGCGGCACCGCGCGCGAAGGGTGTGAGGATTCGCTTTTTCAAAGGATCTGGATGCTGTTGTATTTTCATGGGGTTGTTTGGTTGGTTGGAGACGGATTTTGGATTGTCATGGGTTGGCATTTTGATGATCGGAGAAGCGGTCAAGGCATGGCTTTGGGAAGCGGAAAAGCGGTCGTTTCAGATGACGGATGACAACCAACCCGCCTCCCTATAGGGTGGCAACAATTTTCTTTCTTGACAACCGTTACACTTTTTAGAACAAATTTCCGGGTGAAAGCGTTCCACCACCTCACCAAAGTCGAGCAACTGTCGGGGCATCTGCGCGAGGAAATCCTCCGGGGCGGCCTGGGCGGCCTGATGCCGGGTGTGAACCAGCTTGCGGGAACCTTGGGAGTCAGCCCGATGACGGTTATCGCGGCGGTGAAGCAACTGGAACACGAGGGATTGCTGCAGGGACAAGGACCGAGCCGCCGCCGCCGGATCGCAGTGCCGACGGGCGGGGTGGCTGGGCGGCGGCTGCGGGTGGCCATCCTGGACTACGAGCCGCAGGCGCTAACCGAGCGATACATTTTCGAATTGCAGCACCTCTTGAATGAGGCGGGCCATGCCGCATTTTTCACCGGGAAATCCCTGCTGGAACTGGGGATGGATGTGCGACGGATCGCGCGGTTGGTGGCCGGGACCGAGGCTGATGCGTGGGTCGTTTGCGCGGGTTCGCGCGAGGTGCTGGAATGGTTCGCGGCGCAGCCGGTACCGGCCTTCGCGCTGTTCGGGCGGCGCCGGAGCGTGCCGCTCGCGGGTGCCGGGCCGGACAAGGAACCGGCCCTGCGCACCGCCACCCGGCGGCTGATCGCGCTCGGCCACCGGCGCATTGTGATGTTGGTGCGCGAGGAGCGGCGCACGGGCGGACCGGGTAGCGCCGAGCGTGCGATCCTCGACGAGATGGCGGCGCACGGCATCAGGACCGGACCTTACAACCTGCCGGAATGGGAGGACAGCCGCGAGGGGTTCCACCGGGTGATCGACGAACTCTATCGGATGACCCCGCCCAGTGCGCTGATCCTCTCCGAGACGTTTCTTTTCGCCGCGGCGCAACAGCATCTCGCGCTGCGGGGGATCCTGGCACCCAAACACGTCTCGCTGGTCTGCACGAACCCCGCCCCGGACTTCGTCTGGTGCATGCCCATGATCGCCCACATCCGCTGGGACCTCCGCCCGGTGCTGCGGCGGATCGTGCGCTGGATCGACAACTTGGCCCGCGGCAAGAACGACCGGCGGCAGAGCTTCACCAAGGCCGAGTTCGTCGATGGAGGCACCATCGGGCCGGCATGGCGTGGGTGAGACTGGATATAACTCACGCCGGTCAAAACCGTGTCAGTCGCGGGTGGTAGTGCCCGACGGGTGGGCGAATCGCAAGCTGGAAAGCGGGTGAGAGATGAGGGAAGATGTTTGACCGCGAAGACGCAAACTCGTGGACAGATTCGCACCCAAGTTCAAGGTGATGTTTGCGGAAATGGGAAACGTCCCGGAGGGCAAAGACGACTGGTCGCCGAAGACTCTTGAGGAACTCTTTGCTCCGTTGGTGAAAATCATTAGCATGATGAGTTGGACAAAAGCGTTCATGCAGGATTGGAAGCTATTTGGC
>CAIQXC010000057.1 GCA_903875675.1 Akkermansiaceae bacterium | reverse complement strand
GGCATGGACACGCCAACTGATTCGCCGCGCACCGAACAAGCCTCCTCCCCACTCCTCACCGAAAAAGACACCTGCGCCTACCTCAGGGTCAGCAAACGCAACCTCTATTGTTGGCGCATGGCCGGACTGATTCCCTATTACAAAATCGGCAGAGCGGTTAGATTCAGGAAAGCCGAACTGGACGCCGCACTGGAACGGATGCGGATGGGTTGATGGCCGCCCAAGGCGTCAAGGCTCGGCGGCATGGCGGGGAAAAGATCGTTCTTGAGAAACGGCAATTCGTCGGTATAATGCCCCTGTTGCCCGATGATCACAAACAAGACAGCGAAACCGAAGGAGAGGCGCGAAAGCTACCTGGACCGGATCAGGACCGCTCGCTCGAAGCCGTGTCGGATGACTTCCGAAGAGTTTTATCAGCAGATGGAACGCTCGATGGGGACGAAGACCCCTTGGATCACCTCCGGGAGCAGTTCCGCAGCATCGAGCGGGAAGCGGCGAGGGCGGGCTATCTCTACGAAAAGCCAATCCGCCTGAAGACCGGCGGCGTGGAACATGACGTCGTTTTTGATTACGGCACCGGCACTGTTCTCAAATTCACCAAGCCGGCCAAGGCTGCCTACGTGGTGAATTTTGATCTCGGGACGCCGAAGATGGTTCCCGGCATGCCCTTGGAATACCTGGAAAGGCTGATGCTTCAAAACGAGGTTTTCGGCGACAGTTTGAGGTTCGTCGGCCTGGGCGGGGATAGCGACGGCCGCCGCATCATCACCAGGCAGAACATCGTGGTAGGCAGAGCAGCAAGGTGGGAAGAAATCATCGGGTTGATGGTCGAAGAGCTTGGTTTCACGAAGCTGCGGCACAATCACGGCATCGGCTACGACGATTCATATGCGTTTGTTAGGGACGATGCGGTCGTGTTTGACATGCGGCCTGCAAATGTCTTCGCCACAGAGGATGGCGTCATTGTGCCGGTGGATTGCATCCCGGTGAGGCTGCCTCCCGGCAAGCGTAGTTTCTTTGACAAGTGACTGGGGGCCACTTGTGCCAGTGGAGGCTTTGTGCGGCACGGGAAAACCCGCCCCGTGGCCAGGCACATGCGGCCCGCTACCGGACTGCCGCTCAGGCTGGATCTTCCGCGTTGGCTGCCAGTCGGCCCATGACTTGCTCCGGGTGTTTGCGCCATTCCCGGGCCATTTTCAAAAGTTCCTGCGGCACCAGTTGCTCGACCTCCTGTTCGTTGGGTTGGCTGCATCCGTTGATGGCCCGGTGGATCAGGCGGGAAAGCAGCCGCCCGCGCAGGTTCAGGCGACGGGATGCAATTTCCAGCAGGAAATCGTCGATCACGTCTTGGTCGTCCGCGTGCATCCGTGCGATGGCGGCCGTGACCGGATGGGGCTTGCCGATGAGGAGCTGATAGCGTGCGAGGCCGATCCAGGCGGCGTTTTCACTGGGATAATCGAGGATGCCGCTGTCGATTTGCAGGTTGAGGCCCTCGCGCACGGGATTGGGGACGGTGATGGATTTCTTGACGGATCGGGACATGGCAGACGGGTGTTTCAGTGATCTTGATTTTTTATGGGGTGGTGTTGCCGCAGGGTTCCACCAGGAACACCTGGCACGGCCTTGAGGTTAGGCTCAAAAGTGTTCATTTGTCCAGCATGACTATTTGCTCAACGCTGCTGCCGCGCGAAACCGCGAGAAAAATCCAGATCCTCGGCAAAATAATCCTTGACGGGTCTAAGACACCATTTCAGATTGCCGCCGTGCCCGGTCAACGCCATCCCGACAAGACGACCCTCTCGGTCTATCTCCCCCGCACGCTGATGCAGCGTTTGCGGCGTTTGGCGGGGGACCGTGGGGAAACGGTGACCACGGTCATCGAGTCCATGGTCACGGCACAGACCCGCGCGGTGGTGCTCACCCCGGAAGATTACGAGCAGATCGCCAGGGAGACGCGGGCCGCCCTGGGCAAGGGTACCACCAAGCGGCGGTCCTAAGCCCCCTCTTTTTTTGCCACAAGGTCTAAGACACCTAACAGTGATCACCCAAACCACCACCAAAACAACTCCCACTAACACCCGATGGTCTAAGACACCCACTGTTACAACCCTGAGTTGACACCCTCCGAACCCCTGAATCCATGCAAACCGCAACACCAACACAAGCAAAAGGTCTGCCCGTCAGTCGCGGCAGAATCACCCGGCCACAGAAGGCCGTCATCTACGGACCGGAAGGCGTCGGCAAATCGACGTTTGCCAGCCAGACACCATCCCCCGTCTTTCTCGACACCGAAGGCGGCACCCACCACCTCGACGTGATCCGCCTCGACGCGGCATCGTCTTGGGAGGAAATCACGGCGGCCGTCGCCCAACTTGCCAACGCGCAGCATCCGTTCAAGACGCTGGTGATAGATACGGCGGACTGGCTGGAGAAGCGGCTCGCCGAGCACCTGTGCCGCAAGGCTAACAAGGACAGCATCGAGGACTTTGGCTATGGCAAGGGCTGGGTCCTGCTGACCGAGGAATTCGCCCGCTTCCTCAACTCGCTCGACGCCCTGCTTGCCCGCGGCATGAATGTCGTCTTTCTCGCCCACTCGACGGTGAAGAAATTCGAGGCCCCGGATCAAGCCGGCAGCTACGACCGGTTTGAACTGAAGTTGAGCAAATCGGTGGCGCCGCTGCTCAAGGAATGGGCCGACCTCGTGCTTTTCGCCAACTACGTCACACGCATCGCGGAAAAGGACAGCGGCAAGACCCGTGGCGTGGGCGGCAAGGAACGCGTGCTCTATGCCACCCACACGGCGGCGTATGACGCGAAGAACCGTCATGGCCTGCCGGACAAGCTGCCGTTTTCCATCGACGCGCTGGCTCCCGTGTTCGGTGCGCAGGCATCTCAGGCGTCCCCCGCTCCACAGCCACAGGCCCCCGCCAAATCTCTGACAGACCGGATCTTCGCGTCCTTCCAACACATCGCCGACATGGCCAACGTGGTCGATTTTCTCGTCGCTCGCGGCCAACTCCACTACACCGCAGAAGGTCCGCTCGAATCCATCGACAACCTGGATCCCGCCTACGCGGCCCGGATGTTGGCCGATCCGAAGCGCTTCGTCGCCGCCGTGGACGAATGGGTCAAGGGGAAGGAGGCAGCCAAGTGAGCGCGCTTCGTCCATCCAACCTGCCGAAGCTCGCCGTCTGCCCATGCTACGAGAGCAATCCCGTGGCGGGACCGGCGGCGGAGCGTGGCACACTGCTGGATTCCGCGTTCCGCGCCGAACTGCTCGGTTTGGAGGAACGGTTCATCATCTCCAACAGTCTGACCGCCGATGAAATCGCGGCCGTCTCCTGGGCCGTGTCGATGGTGCGCGCAATGGCCGGCCGCGAGCGTGTTCTTGCCCGCGAGGACGATTGCCGGGTGAAAATGTTGGGATTGAGTGGCACCGCCGACGCCGTGGTGCCGACGCGCCTGACTCACTTTGACCTGAAGACAGGATCCCGCCGCAACTACCGCGAGCAGATGGCGGCCTACGCACTCGGCTTCATGGAATCACAGTTCGCATCCGAATGGACGGCCCACCTGTTGTTCTGTGACCAGCGCGAGATCGAAACCCACCGCTTTACCTATGACGAGGCGCATGGAATCGTCGAACAGGTGATATGCGAGTTCAACGATCCCGACAAGAAACCGAACCCGTGCGAATACTGCGGGTGGTGCGCCAAGGGGGAAACCTGCGAGGCACGCCGCGCCCTTGTGGCCGAGGCTCTAACGACAACCGATCCCGGCTTCGATTTCGACGCCGTGTCAGGCGACCCGGAAAAGCTCGGGCGCTTTCTCGCCTGTTGCGCGGTGGTCGAGGACTTCCGCGAGCGGGCCAAGAAGATTGCCACCGATAGGATCAAGACCGGCGGCGAGGTGCCGGGCTGGAAGCTGGTCACGCGCAAGGGTAACGAATTCGTCGATTGCGAAACTGTAGGCCACCACATCGGCACCATGGGGTTCGGCCCGGTGCTCGCCGCCTATGGCAATCTGTCAGCCGCCAAGTTCCGCGACCTGTGGGGCCAGCGGATGCCCGGTGAGGCACCATTCCCCGAAGAATCGGTGAAGCATGCCGCCCCGTCCACCTATCTCAAGCAAACCAAACCCAAACCAACGGACAAGCCATGAACTCCGCCGCAGTGGTTAGACCAATCATCAAAAAGACGGCAGCCAGGGCGCACTACCTGCGCGTGGCGGCGGAATGGATGACGGGCAGGAGGCGTGTTCCGTCCGTTGCCCTTGCGGATGCCGAAAGCGCGGCGCGTGCCGTGCTGGCCCGTCATGCCTGCCAGCCGAAAGCCCATATCAAGCTCCCCAGGCCCGGTCACGGCGACAAGCCGTCAGTTAAGCCATAACTC
>CAIQXC010000056.1 GCA_903875675.1 Akkermansiaceae bacterium | reverse complement strand
TCCCGATTGATTCGCAGTCTAGCTGAAAACCGCAACTCCGGGCGCTTCCTGCAAGCGCCCGGAGTTTGTGGCAGTCCAGAGGTAAGATATAGAATATAGGATCCACAATCCACCCATCTTTTTGGCTTGGGTGAATTTCCCCGGAGTATGGGTTTTCTCCGGAATCAGGGCGGGGCCGCTGACGCAAGTCGGCGGCCCCGCTTTGCGTGTTCTTTCCGGCATCCATTTGCCCCAACTGCGCAAAAAGGACATAACGTTCGCTTAATGAGCATTGCCCAAAACGTAGCTTGCTGTTCTAGTCATCGGGGTAGTGGCGGCTGCAACCTGTGCCCGTGTTTGGCTTCTAAACCACCAGACTCGGGAGCATTGGCCAGTTGATCATTATGCTAACAAACAAATACCCGAATATACCCAATGAGCACTCCGATTGCATTCATTCACCAGCAAGCCCGGCACGCCCTGGCACTTGCCGGGCCGCTGCTGTGGCTGGCTGGAACTGCGGTTGCCCCCGCTGCTTCGCCAATCAAGGTCGCCGGCCAATTGTTGATCGACCTGAACTACACCCGAGGCATCACCACTGAGGCGAATGGCAGCGAAACGGTGGTCACCAGTTGGACAAATTTTGGCACGGAGGCCGGTAGTTTCACCAAGGTGGCTTTGTCGCCCTATGCCCCCAGCATGGCCTCAGCCTATTTGGTTCCTCCGCGGATGACTACCAATGGCGCGGTAACGGCACCAGAGGCCCCGGGGTCCCGATTGTTAGTTGCATCTTTTCCGACTCCGCCGCAGCTTCAAGGCAACAGTCCTTATTCGATCGAGGTCTGGTTGTGGAAAAATAACTCCGCCGCCGATCAGCGCGGCGTGTTCGCGTGGACCGAAAATACTCCAGCCACCGGCGATGCCGGGAAGTTTTGCGCCGGCGATCCAGTGGCGTTGCACAACAACACCAAAGACTTGACCTGGGGCACCATGCCCACCAACGATAACGCATGGCATCACGCCGTGCTAACGTTTGATGGCAGCACCGAGAAAATATATCTCGACAAAGTTCTAACCAACAGCGGGACGAAAACCCTGAACATCGCCTCCGGCACTTATTACCCGACGCTTTTCAGCGGGATCTTCAGCGTCGTGCCACCCCAAACCAGCTTCAGCTTGAACGGCTCAATCGCCGCAGTTCGCGTCCATTCCGACGCCTTGTCAGCAGCCGACGTGTCTAGCAACTTCACTGCGGGCATCAGCGCCGTACCGCAACTCGATCTGACGGTGCAGGCGCTCGGTGCATCTAACGTCGGCGGCACCACGGCAACCTTGAATGGCGAGTTAGTGTCCACCACGGACCCGGCAACAACGGCTTTGACGTTTTACTACGGCACCACCGATATGGGCAGGGTCACTTCCGACTGGGACCACGCGATCACGCTGGCGGCCCCACGCAACACCGGAGCTTTTTCCACGGCACTCACTGGGCTGACACCAGATACGCCGTACTTCTACCGGATTCACGGCATCAACGCCAACGGTGAGGGTTGGTCTTCGGCTCACACCTTTACCCCGTCTTATCCCAAGGACATTCTTGGTTTTGATTTTGGCGTGCTCGGAGCTGCGGCGATTTCCGGAACCAATATCACCATGAGCGTGCCGTATGGCACGGATGTGACGATGCTTTCGGGCAGCTTCACCTATAGCGGGGTTTCAGCCAGCCCGACGTCACCCTTCATCCAAGACTTCAGCGCACCGGAGACCTTTATCATCACTGCCACGGATTTTACCACCAAGAGTTATACCGTGACGGTCACCGTGCTGCCAGCCAGTTACAATTGGGTGGGTGCGTCTAACGGCTCGTGGTTCACTCCGGCCGACTGGAGTTCCAGCCTTCCGCTGGCAGGCAAGGTGGCCGCGTTCTCGAATGCCGGTGCCGGTGCTACGGTTGATATCGATGGCCCCGGTGCCACCGCTGGAGGGATCTTGTTCAACAACAATGTCGCTAACACTTTGATCAAGTCCAGCACCGGAGACCAACTCACCCTCGATAACCTCGGTGCCGATGTGAACATCACCACCAATGCAGGGAGCCACACGATAGGTGCCAAAACAATTGCCGCGACGCGCGTGGGCTGCACAGGTCCAGGGACGGTGGTCCTCTCCAGTGTTGATAACACCTTTGACTCGTTGACGCCCGGTAACTGGAGCTTCGTCGGAAACTTTCTCATGGACGACTCAGTGGTCCCCAATCCATCACTGACCCTGACTCGTGGGATTAACAACTTCTCGAATGGTGGTGCCTCGATCCCGTCGCGGTTCAATATGACCGCCGGTTCTCTGACTTTGGGCGGCGATTTCCGACTGTCCCAAGATGGCGGCTTCAGTATCTCCACCATCACCGGTGGCACGGTCAATCAAACGGGCGGATGGGTCCAAGTGGGCTACAACAGCGGCGTGGCCACCTTCAACCTGGGCGGCAACGCGGCTTACTCCACCACCGGCATGTTGGATATGTCCGACGCTTATGTCTGCAATGCCTATGCCAATTTCTATGGATCTTCCACAGCCAGCTTTGGCAGCATCAACGTCGTTTCATCTAACAGCGCCGGCATTGGCCAGTATGGCTTGATCAGTCTGTCGGATACCGCCTCACTCACCGCCAACTCGATCCAAATCGCAGTCACTCAGCTCAACTCAGGCGGTCTGAATACTGGCACCCTTAATCAGGACGGCGGCACTCTCACCATCAATGGCACCGCCTCGCTGGCCGTCTCCGCACCAGCCGGAGCCCCGCTAAGCTTGCTAGGCAGCTACAACCTTTATGCAGGAGTGTTTAAGGCACGCAAGATCGCCACCGGGGCCGGCAACACTGGCACCGCCCGCCTCAATTTCCACGGCGGCACACTTGCCTACAACGACACAACCGCCCAGCCGGATTTCATCGCTCTAGGCGCTCATGGTGCTGCCTACATATACGAAGGGGCAACCATCGACACCGCAGGCCAGAACGTCACGGTTAACACTCCGCTGCTCGCTCCCACCGGCTCCGGCGTCACTAGCATTCCAATCACCGCAGGCGGTAGCAGCCAGTTCGTTCCTGGTGCCGTTAGGATACTTCGCAATGCCGCCGACACCACCGGCATCGGTGCCACCGCCACCGCAGTGGTCAATCCAGCCACCGGGGTGATGACGGCTATCCGCATCACCAATCCCGGCACCGACTATACCTTGCCACCGACAGTAACACTCGATCGCGGTGAAGGCAGCACCGCCACACTGGGCACTGTGGCGATCGGCAACAACACATTTACCGGTGGGCTGACGAAGAATGGGGCAGGTACTCTGACGCTTACAGGCGAAAACACATACATCGGCAACACCACCGTCAATGCAGGCACTCTATCGCTCGACACACCATGCCTTGAGGATAACGCCGACGTGATCCTTGCTGCCAGCGGTGCGATTCTCAACCTCAACACTGGTGCTGGCGACACCATCCGCGCGTTCATCATCGGTGGCGTGGCTCAAGCCATCGGCGAATGGGGGGCTATCGGCTCGGGTGCCATTTATGAAAGTGAGTTTATCACCGGTTCCGGCAGGCTGCTGGTCACCAGTGAGGTCGTATCATCTCCATATTCGATTTGGGCCGCCGCCAAATATCCCGGTGCCGATCTATCTGATCCCTCGGCCGACTTGGATCACGACGGCATGAGCAACTTCCAGGAATTCGCCTTCGGGCTTGATCCCACCAAGGGCTCGTCGGTCAACCCAATCAGCGTGCCCTTTGCCAAGGCCAGTGGCACCTTCAGTTATACCCGCACTGCCGCCTCGGGTCTGACCTACACCGTGTTGACCTCCACCGACCTGGTGACTTGGAGCAGCGCCCCTGCCAGTCAGGTGCCGGGCACTCCCGATGCCAATGGTGTGGAAACGGTGGCCGTTGCGCTTACCGGTTTCTCGCCGCCGGCTGGTGGCAAGTTGTTCGTGAGGGTGTCCGCACACTGATTCAAGAATATGATAGAAATTCGTGGATCGGAGATAGAGGATGCTTGGTCCTGCACAATCCGCGCTTTCTAGCAATTGAATTGCTGCTTGGCAGGGTGAATTTCCCGGAGGTTCTGGTTTTCCTCCGGGGATGGTTCGGGGTCGCTGACGCAAGTCGGCGGCCCCGTTTCCTGTGCTACCCCGCTGCCACCCTGTCATCATCGTCAAGCGCAGGAGCCGCTCAAAAATATTCTGTCGCATTGTAGCGGCGTGTCTATGACCGCCGATGACCCTGAACCGCCAATGAACCCGCTTATTCGACAAG